>JAACDY010000048.1 GCA_009936675.1 Bacteroidota bacterium | reverse complement strand
TGTTACCCTGTGTGTCTCTGAATTATTATGCTTCTTGTGAGGAGTGCGATGAGGAGAGTTGTCAGATCAAAAATGTCTTTGAGCGGGTCAGAGACAAAACCCTGAAAGTCCTCACGACCACTTCCATTGATTCTATGCGTAATAAAATCTAGAGGCGATTGATAAAACTTCCCAAAGAGTCTTTGAATTGAATTCCTTTAAAGGTTCTGAGTTTGTTTAATTTTTGATTAGCTTCCAGTCCCCACAACAGAAATTCGACCATAAAGTAATAATCTTTTGCGTCCAATTCCGATTGAAACTTCTTCATGATTTTTTTTATTGCCGGGATGCTATCCAAAGATTTTTGGTGGTTTTTCTCGTCTGAATCCTCTTCGACAAAGAGTTCATTTTCTTTAAAAAACCATGCTAAAAGGTCATCATACGGGCCTTGTTCATTGGGCTTTTCCAATTTTTCAATTTTGGGAAAGTAGAGAGGGAAAAGACTTTTGATGGCACTCGAGATCAAACGGTAAGCGACTTCGCCCGCTCCTTCTTGTTCTCCTTCGTACACCAATTCTATCTTCCCATTGATGGCGGTAATGACCCCCAGAAAGTCATTCATCCGAATGGAGGTTTTGGAATCATGGGTAATGAGCAATCGTCTTTCGGCAGTGCTGATCAGATTTTCAAAAGCGGTGATGCTCATGCGGGTACTCACCCCACTTTTGGCATCTACATACTCACTTTTTCGTGCTTCGAAACCAATTTGTTCCAGCAGGTCTTTGGCTAACTCGGGAACATGGATTTGCGATTGGTTTTCCTTGCTGATGGCGGCTTCTTGTTGGGTAATCCTTTTGGCAATTTCTATATTATGAGGGTAATGGGTCAAAATCTGAGATCCGATCCTGTCTTTGAGTGGGGTTACGATACTCCCTCTGTTTGTATAATCCTCGGGATTGGCCGTAAATACAAATTGTATCTCAAGGGGGAGTCGGAGTTTAAAACCTCTGATTTGAATTTCTTTTTCTTGAAGAATGGAAAAGAGGGCAACCTGTATTCTAGCCTGTAGGTCGGGTAGTTCGTTGAGTACAAAAATACATCTGTGTGCACGAGGAATCATTCCGTAGTGGATCACCTTTTCGTCGGCATAGCTCAGTTTGAGGGTAGCGGCTTTGATGGGGTCAACATCACCGATCAAATCGGCTACAGTAACATCGGGGGTGGCCAATTTTTCAAAGAAACGTTCATTTCTGTGCATCCATGCTACTGGAGTTTGTTCTCCTTTTTCTTCAATCAGTTCTTTGGCCCAGCGAGAAATAGGATCAAGGGGGTCATCGTTGATTTCGGAACCGACCACAACGGGGATCCATTCGTCGAGGAGTTCGGTCATTTGCCGAGCCAATCTGGTTTTTGCCTGCCCTCTCAAACCGAGAAGATTGATGTTGTGGCCGGAAAGTATGGCCCTTTCTACATCGGGAATTACCGTGTTTTCGTATCCAAGCAGTCCCTCAAAAGTGCTTTCCCCTTTTTTGATTTTTTCCCTGAGATTCTTAGCGAGTTCCTCTTGTATACTACTGGGTTGATAATTGGATTTTTTGAGCTCCTTAAGTGTTGTTATTTTTGGTTTTTCCATGGGTTATCCAAAGCGTTTTTTTCTGTTTTTTTCATAATCTTCAAAAATCATTTCACCAAGGTTATTGAGTCCAGTATAAAAAGCCTTTCCGTTATTGGCCATGGTAAATTCTTGAACAAATTGTTTGAGATAGGGGTCAGAGGCAATCATAAAGGTGGTGATGGGGATTTTTATTTTTTTGGCCTGTCGGGCCATTGAATAGCATTTTTCTACAATCGATCTATCAAGTCCGGCACTGTTTTTATAGTAGCTACCATCAGGCATTTTCATGCAACTGGGTTTACCATCGGTGATCATAAAGATTTGTTTGTTGGTATTCCTTTTTCTTCGGAGCATGTCCATGGCCAAGTCCAAACCAGCAACGGTGTTGGTATGGTAAGGCCCCACTTGTAAATAGGGTAATTCTTTGATGGAAATTGGTCGCGCATCGTTACCAAAGACCAAGATGTCCAGGGTGTCTTTGGGATAGCGGGTGGTGATCAATTCTGCCAGTGCCATGGCTACTTTTTTGGCGGGGGTAATTCGATCTTCTCCATACAGTATCATGCTGTGGCTAATGTCGATCATCAAGACGGTGCTCATCTGTGATTTGTGATGATTTTTTTCGACCACAAGGTCGTCTTCTGTAATTTGAAAATCACCGATACCTGAGTGAATTTGCGCATTTTTGATGCTTTCGGTCAAGACGATATTTTCCAGCGAATCCCCAAATTGGAAACCGCTGAGGTCTCCGGATTTATCATCTCCTGCCCCTTGATGCTGGGTGTTGTGGTTGCCCAACCCCGACTTTCTCAACTTTCCAAAAATTTGCTTTAAGGCGTATTCTCTGAGTAGTTTTTCCGTCTTGGCGGTGATTCCCATCGAGCATTCACTGCCATCGGGTTTGATTTCGGCTTTGACATAGCCCTTGTCCAAAAGGTCATTGATAAAATCCTCTATGGTGTAATTTTCGTCTGTCAACTGATATTCCTCATCCAGTTCCCGAAGCCAATCGATGGCTTCGTCAAAGTCGCCCGAGGTATGGGTTATCAACTCCTTAAAAATCTCAAATAGTTTTTCGAAGGGAGATTGATCTACCGATTGGGCTTGACGAAATAATATTCCTGTTCTTGAGTTAGAAGAATTCATTCAATAGATGATCTATAGCAATAATACTCAAAGGTAATTTAAAATCGCAGCAAAGAAAAGCGATCGGAGGTAGAAATTATGGCTTACATTTCCAATGAGCGGATGTATTCTTCCAATAGGGCCAAACCCTCGGAGTGTACGCTTTTTCGTCCGATTTCGGGCATCATGATTCCTGGGTCTGTACTCTTGTAACGGTAGATCAAAATGGAACTTTCGGGTTTGCCGGGGACAATGCTGTATTTGAGATCCCCCGATCCTTTACCAGCGGCAATAGGGGGTTTGAATATTCCTCTTCTACGATCGTTTTGTTCGTGGTAGGTGAGGTTGAGTCCTGAGTTTTTGGCGGGACCAAGATCGTTGTGACAATGGGCACAGTTGATGTGAAGATAGGCTTTGGCCCTGTCCTCGAGCGTCCCAGAATCTTCTTGGTTCCAGATGGCAAAAAGCGGACGTTGCTCTTGGGGGGGCAGCCCAGTAAGAACTTCCTTTTGTGCAAAGTATTCCAACTGGTCATGAACCATTCCCTCGTAGATGTTTTTTCGGTTGAGTTGACCCGCAATGGGCCCGATGGGGGAAATTTCCTTACCCAGCATATGACAGCTTTTGCATTGGGTTTGGTTGGGTATTACATAGTTTAGGTTTTGACTTTTGCCCTGGTGATCGATCCAGCTCACTGGAGTTTCTCCACCTATAATATTGACAAAAGCATCGGTTTGTTGTTCGTTCCAAACATAGGAAAGGGTTTTCCACGATTGATTTTGCTCTTTGACCAACAAACGGGTTTCTACGATTTGTTTTTCTCCCTCGGGCTTTCTAAAGTCTGTTGGGTAGTAAAAGTTTTGGATGATAACGCTTCCCACGTCAAAGTCCATGACTCCCTCTGGTCGGTAGGACATTTTTTTTCCTTCGGGGAAATAGATAAATCTTTTTTTGTGGGAGTAGTCAGAAAAAAGAGCGTTATTGAGTTCGTATTCATAAACATTTTCGGCGGGCTTTAGGTCGGAGATTTTCCCTTGAAAAAAGGAATATTCGGACAGCTTGGCAATCTCGTTGGAGGAGTGATTGCTGATGGCGATCTTGGGAACTACTTTTCGGGCGATGGGCGCGCTTCCTTTATCAACGTTATTTTTGCAGGACAGGGTCAAAAAGAGGGAAATCCCCAGTAAATAAAAATATCTCAGCGATGACATTTATATGGATTTTTCAAATTCAACTTCACATTCATAATTTCCAATTTCATTAGTGAATTCACTAAAATCATTCGCTGCATCCAATGCGGCAAAGTTAATTGCCCCGTTGTTTTTGATGCAGACTTTGTATTCAGGATTGATTTGTTTGCCTTCGATGTAATAGTCTTTTGGTAAAATACCGTCATAGGCGATATCGGGGATTTTCATTCCATTTTTAAAGACCCACAATTTTCCAAAATTGTTGTCCAAGGCAGGGAACCAATATTTGTTGTTGAACTGGTTGTTGTAAACAAATACTCGGCCAGGATCAGCACTGTACTGGGTGTCATTCTCATAGTCGTTTTCTACCTGTCTGATTCCATTGGGGAGTGCCTTTTTCTTCTTTTTCTTCTTTTTGTTTTTTGGGGGGACATAAATTTCATAGCTAACAATAGAGCTGTTGATGGTTTTGTGATTTTCGATGATGTTGTCATAAAGGGCAACCTTTTTGGTGGCCATAATGATAACGCCCGATCCTCTGGGGACAGTGCTTACGATGGAACCTTTTACGCCAAAGTTTTTTAGATTGTTGTCGTGAATGTGGTTGTTATAGGCCTTGACATCCTCACCATAGACGGTCAGGTGGGGGAGATTGAATATCAGCAGGCCTCCGGTGTTTTCATAAACCTCATTGTCGTAGATTTCCACTTGACTGCTGTTTTCGCTTTCGATACCTGCTACATTATAATAAGCTTTGTTGTTTCTGACCACCACATTTTGAGATTGTCCCACATATATACCAGCGTCTGAGGCACCTATGGCTTCACAGCCTTCGATCAGTAGATTTTTACACAAAACGGGATACAAGGCATAGGCTCCATTTTGGGTGGATACTTCTCCCGTCCATGCCGAACGGATGTTGCGCATGATTACATTTTCTGAATCCGTGATTTTCAGATTGTCCCCAGCGGCGTCTTCGATGGACATATTTTCAATGGTCAGATTCTTACAGTTGGAAATGCGGATTCCCTCTGCCCCTTGTTTTTGTCCTTTGAAAGAGAATACTGTTTTTTCGATGCCCTTTCCTCTGAGGGTAATATTTTTCTTACCCTCCAAAATTAGTGATTGAGAAAAAAGATAGTGACCTTCGGGGAGTTCGATGACACTGCTGTCTTGGGCGGTGATAAAGGCCTCCAGTATAGGAATTTCCATATCCAAATAATCTCTATCGGGAGTGTAAGAAGGCATGGAAGGGGATTTGAGTAGTAAAAAGGCAATCAGTGTCAAAATCCCTAGGGAGGGGAGAATAATCTTTATTTTCAAGTCGCGCATTTTATCAGTTCCTATCAAAAGTAACCAATTAAAATTTAAAATAGAGGAATCATTAAAAATGTTATATTTGCAGAGCATTATGAAAAACAATCAGAGGCGACCATTGAGTCCCTCTTTTTTTTGAAATGAATTTTAATCAAAAAATTGAAGATTTGTTGACGATGGCATTGGAGGAACACCCCAGTGTTTTTTTGGTGGATCTCAAAATCTCTGCCGACAAGTCGATCAAGGTTATTTTGGACGGAGACGAGGAAGTCAACGTCAAAGATTGCATCAATATCAGCAGGGCCATTGAAGGGGCTTTGGATAGAGATGAGGAGGACTTTAGTTTGGAAGTGGCTTCGGCGGGCGTGGGAAGTCCTTTGAAGTTTCCAAGACAATACCACAAAAACCTTGGGAGAAAATTGGAAGTCATCTCAACCGATGGATTGAAATTTGAAGGAGAGTTGACCCATGTAAAAGAAGATTCCATCGCCTTGCAATGGAAACAACGCGAACCCAAGCCCATAGGAAAAGGAAAGGTAACAGTAACTAAAAATAAAACCCTAATGTTTGATGAAATCAGTCAAACCAAGGTGATGATCAAATTTTAATATTCAGAAATGGAAAATTTAGCATTAATAGAATCTTTTTC
>JAACDY010000225.1 GCA_009936675.1 Bacteroidota bacterium | reverse complement strand
GGCTAAGGGGGGCATAGGATCATCAAAATTGGTCCTTACCCAAACCTCCATCGACATTCACAATCTTCTGATATTGGACAACAATCGCAACACTTGCAACATCGAATTGCGTCCAAGGGGGGTCATACTGCGATTCAGGAGTCTTTTGGAAACCTATGCTTTGGTAATACCTTATTATAAGTTGACACTATACAAGGGAAAAGCGCAGGAATATTCAATCTATAAGGACAAGCAATTTATAAAGGTAGAGGCCGATACCAAGGCTACTTTTAAGTTTTTTTCCAAACTCAGTACTGAGAAAGCCAACAATAAGCTTCCTGGTATCGAAGATCTTTAAAGAGAATTACATTTTACGATGGGTATGCCCAGTGTAAACCTGTCGGGGTCGTCCAATAGGTTCTTTATTGAATCGCATTTCTTTCCACTGTGCGATCCAGCCCGGTAAACGACCAATAGCAAACATCACTGTAAACATTTCGGTGGGAATTCCCAAGGCACGGTAAATAATACCGGAATAAAAATCTACATTGGGATATAACTTTCGATCTACAAAATACGAATCTTCCAAGGCCTCTTGTTCCAATCTTTTGGCAATGTCCAAAACAGGATCGTTGATGCCCAACTCAGACAGCACCTCATCGGCAGCTTTTTTGATAATTTTGGCCCGGGGATCAAAGTTTTTATACACACGATGTCCGAAGCCCATCAAGCGGAAGGGATCGTTTTTGTCTTTGGCTTTGGCCATAAATTTTTTGGTATCTCCACCGTCTTTTTTGATTTCCTCCAGCATTTCGATCACTGCTTGATTTGCTCCACCGTGGAGTGGCCCCCACAAGGCCGAAATACCCGATGCTATGGAGGGAAAAAGACCGGCATGAGATGAGCCTACCATTCGCACCGTAGAGGTGGAACAGTTTTGCTCATGATCAGCATGTAAGATCAATAATTTATTCAAAGCACTGACCAATGTCTTGCTGGCTTTAAACTCCTTATTGGGCATCCTAAACATCATATGCGCCAGATTCTCAGTATAGGAGAGATCATAATTGGGATAATTCGAGGGTAAACCCTTCATCTTTCGGTGTGTCCAAGAAGCCAAAACGGGAAACTTGGCCAACAACATGATGATGGCCTCGTGAAATTCCTTTTCGGAGTTGATGTCCACCGAAGAAGGGTTAAAGGCAATTAAAGCCGAAGTCAATGAGGACAGTATCCCCATAGGGTGAGCCGATTTAGGAAAACTTTTAAGGATGATTTTAAAATCTTCGTCCACTAGGGCATAGTCTCTGATCTCATTTTCAAATTGAACCAATTGCTCAGTAGTGGGTAAATCTCCAAAGATCAACAAATAGGCTACTTCAATAAAGGAAGCATTATTGGCCAAATCCTCAATGGAATATCCGCGATAGCGCAATATGCCCTCTTCTCCATCGAGAAAAGTGATCTCACTTTGACAGGAGCCCGTATTCTTAAAGCCAGGGTCGAGGGTAATCAAACCTGTCTGTGCCCTAAGCGTTTTTATGTCAATAGCACTTTCATTTTCAGTGCCCTGAACAAGTGGGAATTTATAGTTTACTCCTTTGTAAATAAGATCAATTTCGTCTGCCATAAGTATTTTAAAAGTGATGTAAAATTAAGCAAATAAGCGTCAAAAAACAACAGGGATCACAGGGGGCTTACCCATGCGATCCCATATTGATACTTATTGTATGTTAAAAGCTTTTTCCTGAGGATAAATGGCTGCATGTTCTAGCTCCTCTTCTATTCTCAAAAGCTGGTTGTATTTGGCCATACGGTCACTTCTCGAAGCAGAACCGGTTTTGATCTGACCCGTATTCAAAGCCACAGCCAAATCGGCGATGGTATTATCTTCGGTTTCACCAGAACGGTGAGACATTACGGAGGTGTAGCCCGCTCTATGTGCCATTTCAACAGCAGCAATGGTTTCGGACAATGTACCGATTTGATTTACTTTGATGAGTATAGAATTGGCAATGCCTTCTTCAATACCTCTAGACAAACGAGTAACATTGGTCACAAACAAGTCGTCTCCAACCAATTGGACCTTATCTCCTGCTTTTTCAGTCAAGGCTTTCCATCCTGCCCAATCGTTTTCATCCATTCCATCTTCAATTGATATGATGGGGTATTTTTCAGAAAGATCAGCCAAATATTGAGCTTGCTCTTCAGAAGTTCTTTTAACTCCTTTATCTCCTTCAAATTTGGTGTAGTCGTAAACACCATCTTCGTAAAATTCGGCTGCGGCACAATCCAAAGCGATTTTTACCTCACTACCTGCTTTATAGCCTGCATTATCAATGGCTTTCAATATGGTTTCCAAGGCGTCTTCTGTTCCCTCGAGGGTAGGTGCAAAACCCCCTTCATCTCCTACTGCCGTACTCAATCCTCGGCTGTGTAATACTTTTTTGAGGTGGTGAAAAATTTCCGATCCCATTTGTATGGCGTGCGTAAAACTTTGCGCTCCAATGGGCATCACCATAAACTCCTGAAAGGCAATGGGCGCATCGGAATGCGAGCCGCCATTGATAATATTCATCATGGGAACAGGTAAAGTGTGAGCACTAACCCCACCTACATAACGGTATAAGGGTAAACCCAATTCATTAGCGGCTGCCTTGGCAGCGGCCAGAGAAATGCCCAAAATGGCATTGGCTCCCAATTTGGACTTATTGGGCGTACCATCCAAATCGATCATCGTCTGGTCGATCTTATTCTGTTCAAAAACAGATACACCAATCAATTCCTCTGCCAAAATCTCATTGACATTTTTAACGGCCTGAGAAACTCCTTTTCCCATATAGGCCTTTCCGCCATCTCTCAACTCAACAGCCTCGTGTTCTCCTCTAGAAGCTCCTGAAGGAACTGCCGCACGTCCCATGATACCATTTTCTGTTATTACGTCCACCTCGACAGTTGGATTCCCTCTAGAATCAAAAATCTGTCTTGCATGGACTTCAATAATTACGCTCATTCGTGTTTAAATTAAATTGGTTGTTATTTGTGGGTTGTATGTTTTTTGATATTTTGATAAAACTCGTCGAACAAATAGGTCGCATCGTTGGGACCGGGCCCGGCCTCTGGGTGATATTGCACAGAAAAACAATTTTTATTTTTCATTCGCAAACCTGCAACGGTTTGATCATTCAAGTGCAGATGACTGATTTCCATCTCTTGGTGGGCTTCCGCAACCGATTTATCAACCGCAAAACCATGGTTTTGGGAGGTGATTTCACCTTTACCAGTCACCAAGTTAATCACCGGATGATTGATTCCTCTGTGCCCGTTAAACATTTTGTAAGTGGGAATACCATTGGCCAGTGCAATAATTTGGTGTCCCAAGCAAATCCCAAACAACGGAAGATTGTGCTGGATAATCTTCTGAGCTACCTTTTGTGCGCTGTGAAGTGGATCAGGATCACCGGGACCATTGGAAATAAAGAAACCATCGGGTTCCCATTCTTGCATTTGCTCAAAAGTAGTGTTGTAGGGAAAAACTTTGATGTAAATCCCCCTGTCGGACAGATGCTTTAGTATGTTGGTTTTGACACCCAAGTCTAGGGCAGCAACCTTAAACTCTGCATCGGCATCTCCGAAAAAGTAAGGTTCGTTGGTAGAAACTTTGGATGCCAATTCTAGACCTTCCATACTGGGTAATTCCGCCAGTTCTTTTTGCAATTCATCCTCCCGATCCAAGTCGGTGGTTATGACAGCGTTCATCGCTCCATTTTCCCGTATGTAATTGACCAAAGCGCGGGTATCTACATCTGAGATGGCAAAAAGGTCATTCTCGTCCAAATAAGCCTCCAAGGAGCGGTCGGCCAATGGACGGGAGTATTCATAACTAAAGTTTTTACAAATCAATCCTGCGATTTTGATTCCGTCAGATTGTGAATCATCCATGTGCACACCATAGTTTCCTATGTGTGCATTGGTGGTCACCATCAGTTGACCAAAATAAGAAGGATCGGTGAAAATTTCTTGATAGCCAGTCATTCCGGTATTGAAACAAATTTCTCCAAAACGAGTACCATCGGAGGCTACAGCTTTTCCGAAAAATTTAGTACCATCGGCCAATAATAAGAGTGCTTTTTTTCTAGTTTTATAAGACATAATCAAACACAAAATAACATAAAAAAAAGGATAAACTAAATAGCTTATCCTTTAATAAAAGTTAAAATTATCAACAACAAAAACTATTATTCATCTTCCTCTTTTTGGGGTTCAGATGATTTTTTATCCTCAGTCTTTGCTTTTTTCTTCGCTTTGGCTTTGGGAGCCGGAGCCGGAGTTTCCTCAGCGGCATTCTCGGCGCTTTCTTCCTGAGCTACTTCAGCAGGAGCAGCGGCTTCATCACTACCTCCTTTTTTTCTGGAACGACTTCTTCTTGTTGATTTTTTGGCAGCGGCTTTTTCGTTATTGTAAACCTCATTAAAATCCACCAATTCGATCATTGCCATAGAAGCATTGTCACCCAAACGATTACCCATTTTGATCACACGGGTATATCCACCCGGACGATCCCCTACCTTTGGAGCCACTTCTCTGAAGAGTTCTGCCACGGCATATTTGTTTCTCAATGCGCTAAAGGCCAAACGTCGATTGTGAGTCGTGTCGTTTTTTGATTTTGTTATAAGGGGCTCTACAAACTGCTTCAATGCCTTAGCTTTTGCTACGGTAGTACTGATTCGTTTGTGCTCAATCAATGAAGAAGCCATGTTCGCCAACATCGACTTCCTGTGGGCTACTTTTCTGCCCAAATGATTGACTTTTTTTCCGTGTTTCATGATTTACTATCTAAAAATCTAGTCTTTATCTAACTTATATTTGGCCAAATCCATTCCGAAAGACAGTCCTTTCAAGACCACCAACTCTTCCAACTCTGTCAAAGATTTTTTTCCAAAGTTTCTGAATTTCATTAAATCGTTCTTGTTGAAGGAAACCAAATCTCCCAAAGTATCAACCTCTGCTGCTTTCAAACAATTCAAAGCCCGCACTGAAAGATCCATATCGATCAATTTGGTCTTGAGCAATTGTCTCATGTGCAAAGATTCTTCGTCATAGGTTTCTGCCTGAGCAATCTCATCGGCTTCTAATGTGATGCGCTCATCAGAGAACAATAAGAAGTGATGGATCAGAGTTTTGGCAGCCTCTGTCAAAGCATCTTTAGGATGAATGGAACCATCAGTAATGATTTCAAAAACCAATTTTTCATAATCTGTTTTTTGCTCTACACGATAGTTCTCAATGCTGTATTTTACATTTTTAACCGGTGTAAAGATGGAATCAATGGCAATTACACCAAAGGCAGCGTTGGCTTTTTTATTGACCTCAGCGGGAACATAACCTCTTCCTTTTTCGATGGTTACCTCAATGTTCAGTTGGACCCCTTTATCAAGGTTGCAAATAACCAAATCGGGATTGAGTACTTGAAAGCCAGAAATGAATTTCTGAAAGTCAGCCGCTTTTAACTGATCTTGACCCCCTACCATGATGGTAATTTTTTCATCTTCGACATCCTCCATTTGTCTTTTGAACCTAACTTGCTTTAGGTTGAGGATTATTTCTGTAAAATCTTCTACTATTCCAGGGATGGTAGAGAATTCATGTTCTATATTTTCAATCTTTACTGAGGTGATCGCAAAACCTTCCAAAGAAGATAACAGTACCCTCCTCCAAGCATTCCCAACAGTTAGACCGTATCCGGGTTCGAGTGGTCGAAATTCAAATTTGCCCTCGAACTCAGAAGAGTCGATCATGATTACCTTATCGGGTTTTTGGAAATTTAATATTGCCATAGTTTCTTTCTTCCTGTGATTTAATTATTTAGAGTACAATTCTACGATCAACTGTTCCTTGATGTTTTCAGGAATTTGAACGCGCTGGGGGATACTTACAAAGTTCCCCTCATAGGTTTCAGTATTCCAGGTCATCCATTCGTATACTGAAGAATTGGCTTCCAAAGAAGCAGAAATGGCCTGTAAAGATTTTGATTTTTCTCGCACTCCAACCGTATCGCCGGGTTGTAGTGTGTAAGAAGAAATATTAACCACCTTACCGTTTACGGTAATGTGTCGGTGAGAAACCAACTGACGGGCAGCGTTTCTTGAAGGAGCAATGCCCAATCGATAGACTACGTTGTCTAATCTGGACTCGCACAATTGAAGTAATACCTCACCGGTAACTCCTTTACTGCTGCTCGCTTTTTCAAAAATATTTC
>JAACDY010000047.1 GCA_009936675.1 Bacteroidota bacterium | reverse complement strand
GTTCTCGAACCTACACTTAGGCGGACAATTCTTTTGGATTCACGACAATAGGCACTGATCACCCAGATCAACTTTACTTTTTTTTAATAAAGGTTCTGAGTTCATCCACTTCATAGGTTTTGCCTCTGGCCAAAACAGGTTCTTTGATCTCAGAGGCTATTTTTTTGATTCGTGAGATCAGGGTGGTAGGGGAGATGCCCAACAAACGAGCGGTTCCTCGAATACCCACCCCTTCTTTAGTCAAAGCGATGATGTTTTGATCCAACTGAGGATCATAGGCGTTGTAACTGTACGCTTCTAATTGTGTTTTTCCACAAATTCGACAACGAAATCGTTGTTTTCCTTCTCCACTTTTACCATGTTTATATAATTTGCCTTGGCAATATTGGCAAGTAGTGGTTAATTCAACAGATTTGAAACTTGTGGTAGATAAAAGTGCCATTTTAAAAGATTTGAGGAGTTAAAATTGGAGTAAGTGAATCCTTGGGTAATAAAATATTTTTGTTTTATAGAGGTTGTTAATTCTGACTATCAGCCATTTATCTTTTTATGTTTGTTTTTTCAACAGATTTATAATATTACCAGTTTTAAGTATAGAATCCCATTCTCCCGCTTCAATGATCGTATTGTCCTTTTTTTTAAACCAGGTCATTTGGCGTTTGGCATAGCGTCGGCTGTTTTTTTGGATTTCGGCGATGGCTTCTTTCTTGGAGTGTTTACCATCAAAATGATCGAACCATTCCCGGTAGCCCACGGTTTGCAGAGCGGGAAGTTCCCGATGGGGGTATAGCTGTCGGGCTTCCTCCTCCAGTCCTCCGGCGACCATTTGCTCCACCCGGCGGTCGATCCGGTCATAAAGTTGCGCCCGGGGCATACTAAGCAATAGGGTTTGGATGGAAAATGGCCGGGTTTGAGCCGATTGTCCCAAAAAGGAGGAATAGGGCTTTTGGGCGCTTTCGCAAACCTCCAAGGCGCGGATCAACCGACGGGGGTTTTGGCGGTCAACAGTCTTATAATATTCAGGATCTTTTTCTGCCAAGGATTTCTGGAGGCCTTCCAAACCGTAATTTTTATAAAGTGTGCCTACTACATTCATTGATGTTTGATCTACGGGTGGAAATTCATCCAAACCTTCCATCAGGGCTTGGGCATAGAGCCCGGAACCGCCTACCATTACCACGTTATGGTGTTTTTGGAACAAATCTTCCAGCAAAACCAATCCTTCTTTTTCAAAGTCTCCGGCGTCAAAGGATTGATGTATGCTTTTGTTTTGAATAAAGTGGTGGGGGATGCCTTCTTGCTCTTCGGCAGTGGGAACCGCCGTTCCGATATACATTTCTTTGTAGCACTGCCGCGCGTCGCAGGAAATGATCTCGGTTTTAAAATGCTGGGCAAGGGCTACGCTCAGGGCGGTTTTACCCACAGCCGTAGGACCAGCGATATAGATCAGTCGTTTATTCGACATCGTTGAGGATTTCACCGCATTGGTGGCAATATTTGGCCGCATCTTTGTGTTGGGTGGTCATGCAATGGGGACAGGCTTGGGTGTTGTGGTCGATGTTAAAAGCCTGAGAGGTAAACTCGGCCGAAACAATCCCCGTGGGAACGGCGATAATGCCATAGCCCAACACCATAATGACAGAAGCGATAAATTGACCCAAAGGACTGGCAGGGGCCATGTCACCATAACCTACTGTGGTCAGGGTGATAATACACCAGTAGACACTGCGGGGAATACTGCTAAAACCACTTTCATCGTCTTCTACCATATACATGATGGTACCAAAAATGATACACAATACCACCACACTAAACATAAAAACCAAAATTTTGGTTTTACTGCGGGCCAAGGCTTTGATCAAAGAATTGGACTCCCCCACAAAATGAGTGAGTTTAAGGATTCTAAATACCCTCAGCAGTCGGAGGGCCCTAAGGGCCAAAAGAGACTGGGTACCCACAAAAAACAAAGAGATGTATTTGGGGATGGTGGAAAGAAAATCGATGATGCCGTAGGCGCTAAAGATGTATTTGGAAGGTTTATTGATGGACAATATCCGTAATATGTATTCTATCGTAAAGATGACGGTGATAAACCATTCGGCAATATTGAGTTGTTCGTGATATTTTTCACCAATCCAATCAACGCTTTCCAAGGCGACCAACACCACACTGGAAAGGATAAAAATCAGTAAAACAACATCAAACACTTTACCGGCTGGGGTATCGGCCTCGTAAATGATTTCGTGGATTCGATGTTTGATTTTCTTGTAGTTCAATGAATGGGCGTTAGTGAGTATTGATGTCAGCGATATCCAAAGGTATTAATTTTCTGAATTTATTTTTTTTGATGTGGGAAAGAATCAGAGTACGGCAATCGGAATTATCCTCCATAGCGATCATGCGGTTAAGGATTTTTTCTTTGTTCTTGATTTGGTGATTTAACTCATAAAAACCGTAGCCTTTAAAACATTGATTGTCAATGTAAATAAAACTATACTCTCCATCTTTCCTTCCACTACCAATCATCAGAAAATGATCGTGAGGGTAGTTGTTTTTGTCCT
>JAACDY010000046.1 GCA_009936675.1 Bacteroidota bacterium | reverse complement strand
GAGGAATGGTTGTCCTGACAGTGACGGTGATGGTCTTGCAGACAATGTGGACAAGGGCCCACAAGAAGCTGGTGAAGCTTCAAATAATGGTTGTCCAGAAGATGACCGTGACGGAGACGGTGTTGTTGCCAAAGACGATGCTTGTCCAGATGAAGCTGGTTCTGTTGCCAACAATGGTTGTCCTGAGTTTCCTGAAAAATTAGCCGCTTTCATGCAAAGCGAAAATTCAACCCTATTATTTGTTGTTAACAGTTCAGTAGTAACTGATGAGTCTACCGCAAAGTTGAAACAGCTTACAGACTTGCTAGCTACTTATAGTGACGTCAATGTTGTCATAGAAGGTCACGCTTCAAGTGATGGTAGTATGGCTTATAACCAAACCCTCTCTGAAAACAGAGCCAAAAGTGTAAAAGATGTACTTGTTGGAATGGGCGTTGATGCTTCTAGATTAGAAACGGTAGGCTATGGTGAGACCAAACCTACATCTGAAAACACAACTGCTGCTGGTAGATCTGCTAACAGAAGGGTAGAATTCGAAAGGAAAGTACAGTTAAGAGTTGTAGAGTAATCTATAATTATATCAAAAAAAACTCTCACACTGTGAGAGTTTTTTTTTGCTCTATAGCCAGCTTTAATTCAAATGATTACCACGGTTTCGTAGCTTTATAATGGGTGGGTAATATGAATCAGTATGCTTTGGAGATTTAATAAAATATAGAAACCAATGTTATTCTTAACAATACATTAGAAGAGATCGTTATTCAGTCAATGCCTACAGTTCATCTACTTCGATTTAAATACACCAATCAAACCTCATTAAATATCACTTAAGCTGTCAATCACAAAAGGGATGAAGGGAAAGGGTTTATAGCTGGGGAAGTTTACTCCATTGCTAAGAAGTCTGGGCAGGCACAGAATTACTAACACACGAAAGCCCAAATCTATTGAGGATGTTAGTAATATTGACACTATCTTTCTTTCCTGGAGAATTTACCAGAAAAGAGCGTAAATAACAGTTAAAATTATCAATGTAGCAAAGGCTCCAATATTAAATAGGGGGGAGGTGTTGAAGATTTCTTTGGGTAGGTTGATGGCTTTGGAATCTTCGGCTCCTTTATTTTGCTGCATGCTAACCAATACAATTACTGCCATGGTTAAAAGGGCTGTTAATCCCATTTGATCCATCCAAGGAAGTTTGGGAAAGAAAGCCTCAAGGTTGGTGCCATCTGTCCATCCTTTGGATCCTACCTTCAGAAACATGGCAATGGGAATGGAACTCAATGCACCCCAAATGGCGGCCCTGTTGGTGGTTTTTTTCCAAAATAATCCCAAAATAAAAACGGCCAATATTCCTGGACTTACAATGCCAGTGTATTCTTGTATAAATTGAAAAGCCTGATCTATACCTCCCAATAAAGGTGCCATAGTAGCACCAATTATCAAAGCTACAGCCGCAGAGATTCTTCCTACTCTGACCGTTTTTGTATCATCGGCATTTTTATCGATCAGTTGCTTGTAAATATCCATCGTGAAAATGGTCGAGGTAGAGTTGAGCATAGAAGCCAGTGAGGAAACAATAGCCGCTGCTAAAGCAGCAAAGGCTACTCCTTTGAAACCAACCGGTAAAAACTGCATCAACCAAGGGTAGGCTTTGTCTGCTTTTCCCTCTGTAGGAATATTCATCATTCCGTTTTCTCCCAGTCCAGCAAGAATTTCAGGATCATTAACGATCACATAAGCGGCGATTCCAGGGATAACGACAATCAATGGTATAATTAATTTAAGTCCAGCCGCAAACAGAATTCCCTTCTGAGATTCTCTAAGTGATTTGGCGGCCAAGGTGCGTTGAATGATATATTGGTTGAATCCCCAATAATAAAGATTAGCGACCCAAAGGCCTCCTACCAACACCCCAATACCAGGAAGGTTGTTGTATTCAGGATTACTTTTATCCAAAATCATTTCAAAACGGTCTGGAGCTGCATCATAGATGGTTTTTAATCCTTCAAAGACTCCTTGTCCTTGGGATACGGTGTCCAAGGCCAAATAGGTTGTTACCAAGCCTCCCAATACAAGAAAAACTACTTGTATGATATCGGTCCAAGCTACCGCTGTCAAACCTCCGTATAGGGAATAGGCAGCCGCAAAAAGAGCGAGACCTATCACCGCATAGATCAAATCAATACCAATGATAGTTTCCAAGGCCAAACCTCCCAAATACATGACTGAGGCAAGGTTGACAAACACGTATAGAGAAATCCAAAAGAGCGCCAAAATGGTTTTTAATTGAGAAGAAAATCGCTTTTCAACAAACTCCGGAATGGTGTATAATTTTTTTTCAATAAAAATGGGTAAAAAGTATTTACCTACAATAATAAGTGTGATGGCTGCCATCCACTCATAGGAAGCAATGGCCAAACCCAATGCAAATCCCGATCCCGACATGCCAATGAACTGCTCGGCAGAAATATTGGCGGCAATCAAAGAGGCACCAATGGCCCACCAAGGGAGTGATTTACCGGCCAAAAAATAATCCTCAGCACTCTTCTCTTCACCTTTTTTGTTTCTTGAAACCCAAAGCCCTAATCCTAAAATAACAATGGCGTATATGATAAAAATGAGGTAATCTAAAAATTCAAAACTAGAATTCATATTAATTTATTTGGTTAGATATTACGTACTTTTTTTTCCCATTCCCAGGCAGTTTTCAACGATACTTCCAAATCGTTTTTTGCCTGCCATCCGAGAACTTTATTGGCCTTTGATGTATCTGCATATGCCGCCACAATATCTCCAGACCTTCGGTCAACGATTTCATAGTTTAAGGGAACTCCAGAGACTTTCTCAAAAGTCTGGATAACTTCCAAAACACTGTTGCCTTTTCCCGTTCCTAAATTGAAAACTTCAAAATTTTCACTTTGTTCATCGGTCAACATTCTTTTGAGTCCAACCACATGAGCTTTGGCCAAGTCAACAACGTGAATGTAATCCCTGACACAGGTGCCGTCAGCAGTGGGGTAGTCGTCACCAAAGACATTGAGCTTTTGGTGTATTCCAGCAGCAGTTTGGGTAATAAAAGGGACAAGATTCTGTGGTTTTCCTTTGGGCAACTCTCCAATTTCAATGCTTGGATGTCCCCCAATGGGGTTAAAATATCGTAGTGAAATCACCTTCAGAAGTGCGTTAGATCGGGTGACATCATAGAGTATGTCTTCTCCTATCTGTTTGGTGTTTCCATAGGGCGATTCTGCTTTTTTAATGGGGGCTTGTTCAGTGATGGGAAGTTGATCTGCTTGACCATAAACCGTACAAGAAGAACTGAATATAAATGAAAATTTTTTGCCCTTTCTCTCAATAGCTTGAAGTAAATAGACCAAAGACCCTATGTTGTTTTCATAATACTCCAAGGGCTGGTTTACACTTTCTCCTACAGCTTTGTAGGCTGCAAAATGAATGATACCAGTAAGATCAGGATGGTTATCAAATAGTTGGTTAACCTCGTTTTTGTTTTTTAAATCAAGTTTAATAAATTCAGGAGAAATGCCTGTAATTTTTTTGATGCCTTCCAAGACCTCTGTAGAACTGTTGGAAAGATCATCGACGATGATGATTTCAAATCCCTGTTGGATTAACTCAACGCTGGTGTGGGAGCCAATATACCCCAAACCTCCCGTGACTAAAATTTTTGAAGGCATTACTTATTTTACAATTTGGTTCACAACAAATTTAATTTTTTTATTCAAGTATCAAACTTTCCCCTTCATTTTCACACACGATTGACTTTCGATACTCTGCAAAACCATAATTCAACACCTTATAAAGCCATAAATGAGGATATAAAACTATCTTTGCGCTCATTAATTTGAATTCATGTCCGAAATAAAAAATATTGCCATAATCGCCCACGTTGATCACGGAAAAACAACCTTGGTTGACAAAATCATGTTTCATTGTGAATTGTTTCGCGACAATGAAAACAAGGGAGATCTGATTCTGGATAGCAATGACCTAGAAAGAGAAAGAGGAATTACCATTTTATCCAAAAACGTATCCGTACAATACAAGGACGTCAAAATCAACATCATCGATACTCCGGGTCACGCCGATTTTGGTGGAGAGGTAGAGCGGGTGCTCAACATGGCAGATGCGGCCATACTACTGGTCGATGCTTTTGAAGGACCGATGCCTCAAACTCGATTTGTACTAAAAAAGGCATTGGATTTAAAATTAAAACCTTTGGTGGTCATCAACAAAGTGGATAAAGAGAATTGTCGACCTGAGGAGGTTCACGAAGCCGTTTTTGATCTTATGTTAGATCTCGGTGCCGAGGAGTGGCAATTGGACTTTCCAGTCGTGTATGGTTCTGCCAAAAACAATTGGATGGGGCAAGACTGGAAAAAGCCTACAGAATCCATAACTTCTCTTTTGGATATGGTTTTGGAACACGTACCGGCTCCCGAAGTGAAAACGGGAAACACTCAAATGTTGATCACTTCATTGGATTATTCCCCTTACACCGGTAGGGTCGCCATTGGAAGGCTCAACCGTGGGACACTAAAAGCCAATATGAATGTTAGCCTCGTTGATCGAAATGGTGAAATCACCAAGTCCAGAATTAAAGAACTCAATGTGTTTGATGGATTGGGAAGGCGTAAAGTTGATGAAGTAGAAGCGGGAGATATCTGTGCCATTATTGGATTGGAGTCCTTTAATATTGGAGATACCATCGCAGATGCGATTGAGCCAGAGGCATTGCCTACTATAGCCATCGATGAGCCTACCATGAGTATGTTATTCACCATCAACGATTCTCCTTTTTTTGGAAAAGACGGGAAGTTTGTAACCTCTCGCCACATCAAAGATCGTCTGGAAAAAGAGTTGGAACGAAATTTGGCCTTAAGACTCGAACCCACCGACTCAGCGGATAAATTTTTAGTCTTTGGCCGTGGGGTAATGCATCTCTCTGTTTTGATTGAAACCATGCGGAGAGAGGGATATGAATTACAAATTGGTCAACCACAGGTTATCATCAAAAGCATCGATGGGGTCAAATGTGAGCCTATAGAAACACTCACCATAGATTTGCCAGAAAATCTGTCTGGAAAAGCTATTGAGATGGTTACTCTCAGAAAAGGTGAAATGATCAGTTTGGAAAACAAGGGTGATCGAATGCTATGTGAATTCATCATCCCTTCAAGAGGGATTATTGGATTGAGAAATCAATTGCTTACCAACACTGCAGGTCAAGCCATAATGAATCACCGCTTTATGGAATTTCAACCCTTTAAAGGAGAGATTCCCAGTAGAATCAATGGGTCGTTAATTTCCATGGAAAAGGGCAGTGCCATACCCTATGCCCTGGATAAACTTCAGGAGAGGGGTAAATTTTTTGTTTTTCCCAATGAAGAGGTTTATACTGGTCAAGTCATCGGTGAAAATAGTAGAATGGATGATTTGGTCGTCAATGTCACCAAAACTAAAAAATTATCCAACGTCAGAGCTTCAGGTAGTGATGAAAAAGTAAGTCTTGCCCCACCGATTAAGTTTTCTTTAGAAGAAGCTTTGGAATACATTCAATCCGACGAATATGTTGAAGCAACTCCCAATTACTTGAGGTTAAGAAAAATCTTTCTGGACGAAAACGAAAGAAAAAGAAACGCTCAATAAAGCCGAAACAACTTTATATGGGTCAATAGGGCTAATAGTCACTTCTGTTAAGGGTATTACTGATTTTAAATTTTAAAATGATTTTAGTTATATTGGGAAATCTATTTTAAAAACAATCATTAAAAACCTATCGCCGTGAGATCTTCCTACTATCTCCTTTTTACCCTTATTATTTCGTTACTTTTCAGTTGTAATACCAAATCTTCGCGAACGATACCCTGAATTGCTATCGCAGGTTTAGGTATTGAATCCAGCACATTCTCCCCTGCGCAAACCACAGAAGAAGCCTTCCACGCCCAACTGGGCATGGAGATTATGGATCATTATCCGTTTTTGAAACCCGAAAGTAAAAATAGACCCAGAGCACAGTGGTTTCCTGCATTAAGAGGCAAATCTTTACCCGGAGGTATTGTAACCCGTGAGGCCTACGAATCATTAATGAAAAAGATGTTGGATGAACTCACAAAAAACTTACCCTACGATGGACTTTTCTTTGACATACACGGTGCCATGAGCGTTGTAGGATTGGATGATCCAGAGGGGGATATGATCACAAGAATTAGAGAAGTGATAGGAAAAGAAACCTTAATCTCCAATTCGATGGATTTACATGGTAACGTTTCCAAACGCCTAGCGCATCAATCCGATTTGATTACCTGTTACCGTATTGCACCGCACGAGGATGCTCTAATATCCAAACAGCGGGCTTTGGAGAACCTCCTGAATCGGCTTGAAAATGGAAAAGGTAAACCTCCATACAAGGCTTGGATTGCTTTACCCATATTGTTGCCCGGAGAAAAAACCAGTACCCGAATAGAACCAGGTAAAAGTCTCTATGCCAAAGTCCCTGAAGCCGAATCGAGGGAAGGTGTTCTAGATGCTGCCATTTGGATGGGGTATCCTTGGGCAGATGAACCTCGAAACCACGGGGTGGTTATGGTCACTGGCGACGACCATCAAGCGGTGATTGAAAATGCCGAACGTCTTGCAAAACACTATTGGGAAGTTAGAAATGAATTTGTTTTCGTTGCTCCCACCACCAGTTTTGAAGAAAGTATTGCTTTGGCGCTGAAAAGTAAGAACAAACCCTATATCATTAGTGATATGGGTGACAACCCCACCGCAGGAGGGGCAGGAGATGTGACGTGGACCTTGAAAGAAATCCTTGCCATGCCCATTTTTCAAAGTGATTCAGGCCCCGAGTTAATCTATGCATCTATCCCTGGCCCAGACTTTATTTCAAAAGCCTTGGCCGCAGGAGAAGGTTCGTTGGTTTCTGGTAATGTGGGGGCAATGGTCGATGATCGTTATGCAGGCCCCATTGAGTTAAAAGCAAAGGTTTTGGCCATACGCAAAGGCGATGTGCATGCAGCCATTGAAGCTGTGGCGCAAGTTGGCAGTGTAAAAGTTATTGTCACTCAAAAAAGAAAACCCTACCATTATGAAAAAGATTTTACCCAGCTGGGTTTAAATCCCAAGAAGGCTGATGTTTTGGTGGTGAAAATAGGATATTTGGTTCCCGAACTTTATGATATGAGGGGAAGGTGGACCATGGCTTTGACTCCTGGTGGTGTAGATCAAAATTTACAAAGATTGGATTATCGAAGAATCAACCGACCCATGTTTCCCCTAGATAAAGAATTTCCCAATCTGGACTTGAGCGCAAAAATCATTCCTACTTCCGATCGGGAGTTAAATAATTAATAAACAGATGAAAAAAGTAAATTTGATTTTACTCTCCTTTTTCTGCCTGACTGAGGCTTGGTCACAATTGCCACTAGCTGAAAAAACATTAAATGTGATGGATTTTAAAATTGTAGACAATGATACTTTAAAAGTACATTGGTATGCGGCAGAATCTCAAGATAAAAAGTCAACGGGAGCCATTGCTTTCTTTTTTGGTGGAGGTTGGAGAGGAGGCTCACATACCCATTTTCAAAGGCAAGCCTTGTACTTCTCCCAGCGAGGACTGACTACTTTCCTGTTCGAATACCGGGTTGACAGCCGACACAATACCAGTCCAGTGGAATGTGTCAAAGATGCGAGAAGCGCCCTACGGTTTTTAAAACAAAACCACAGTATTTTTAATATACATCCACAGAAAATCATCGCTTCAGGAGGTTCTGCAGGAGGACATATTGCCGCAGCCACAGGCACGCTCCATTCCGTCAATGAATCAACAGACGATCTAAGCATTGATCCCACACCCGCCGCTATGGTGCTTTTTAATCCAGTATTTGACAATGGTCCCAATGGTTATCACGGCCCCAATGTGAAAGATTTAATGGAGGAAGATTTCCGTTGCCATTGCACTTCCTATCAAATTCCTAACGGGAAATGGAGCTCTCTTTTCAAAGAGCGATTCAAAGAGCTTTCTCCCTTTCACAACATTTCCAATCAAACACCGCCTTCATTGGTGATGTTTGGAAGTCAAGACCATCTGGTACCCGTAGCGACCGCCGAGAGTTTTCAAGAACAAATGAAACAATTCAACAATATCTGCCAGTTGATCATATTCGAAGGAGCCAAACACGGCTTTTTCAACGGGGTGAAAACCAAAGTCAATGAAGATAATAAAGGCACAGCAGAATATTTTTATGGAACCCTACAAGCCAGCGATGACTTTTTGGTCGGTCTAGATTTTTTGGTAGAAAAGGCCAATGTGAGGGATTATTTTCATTAAATCTCTTTGAGCCAAATTCGATATGATTTAATGGATTCCTTTAGACCGTAATTTGGAGTTTAGAAGTATTTGTAAAGTGTGATGCTACAATAACTGTCTTGTTTGAAAAATAATAGGAACAACTCTTCATCCGAAACACCACTAAAAATCCTACCCTCTATTGAACAAACCAAACCATTGGCTAATCTTCTGGTGGCCTCCACAGTAAACAAATGTGTTTGTGTATCCAGATCGTAGATACCTCCTCCTAAAATTGAAGTATCCTGAGTATCGTTAAATGCGATTCTAGAGCCGTAGAAAATATCATTTTGAAGACCCGATAAGGCCCAATCATCCCTTTCGTCAAAGAGGTACTCTCCCAAGACCCCAATGTCTAGGCCATTGTTGTTTACATTGGAAAAAGTGTATTCAAATCCTGCATCCATGGCAAAAAATTCTTGTTGCTCTGCTTTGCGATAAATAGATTCAAACTTGAGTAAAACAGCTCCTGCTGTAATTTGAAAATCCAAACCCAATTGATCAACTAAGGGATAAAAGGCTTTAATATTTCCACGATCATCAAATTCAAAATAGGGTTCTCTTCCGTTTCCTGAAAAGTAAGACAATCCAATGTCCAGAACACCAATGTAATGTTTCCATCTGGCGGCAAAATCAGGATGCCATTCTTCCTTGTCACTTTCATAACCAATAGCGTCGGCCTCCAGAACACTACTGAATCTAAACCGCCCTTTTTCTCCAGCAAAACCACGCTTACGGTGGTAGGGCAAATAAAACAAATCTAAGCTTCCCCAATTGGAGCTGAACCAACTGAACTGAACCATGGGTTGGCCTAATTTTTCCTCACCATCAAAACTTTTTAATGCGTCGGTTTGGTGGATGATGTCCACCAAATGATTGCTCTCTGTTACGCCCCAAAAAACTTTTTTATACCCTACACTCAGTTCCCAATTATTTTGGACTTTTTGATAATAGAACTCCCTCAAATCCCAGTAACTTCTATTCTCATCACGATCTCGGTTAAAATAGGCTGAAGCAATAAAATTTTGATACCCATTGTCCCAAACAAAGGAGTAGGTTGGCTGAATGCCAATGGAAGGATAATCTTTTAACTGATTATCAAATTGTGGGGCATCATAGAAGTGGCGATATTGTGCATTAAACTCCCATTCAATAGTCGTTTTTACCTCGTCTTTTTCGGTTTGTGCCATCACAGCGATGGAGCACAACAAGAGTAAAACAAAAAATGAATTGGATGACATCATAAATTAAAAAAAACAGCCCCCTAAAGAGGCCGTAATGTTTGTTAAAAAAGATTAGTTAGCAGCTCTGCGTAGTGCCATTTCAGTGAAATCCTCGCCTTTGAGGTTTACCTCAAAATTGTAATTATTAAAGAACAAAAAGGTTTCTTTTTTGCTTGGGTGATTGACCATTTCGAATTTACTGGCCCTCCAAAACTTATCCTTGTAGCGTTTGTATTCAGTATAGGTCAACGTTTTGAGTAATGCTCCTTTTCTATCATAAAACTCAATGGACTCCAAACGGTAATCTTTCGCTTGGTTATAAACAGCAATTCTTTTTTTATACCCCGATTTTGGATCTACAGGATCTTGTTCGACATACAATAAGTCTCCTTCTTCTTTCAGAAATTTGTAAGTGTTTTTTTCCAATTCAACGGAGGATAAATCTTCATAAGCAAATTCACTACCCACAAAAGGGCCTGATTTATTGCTTGATGAAATGCGTTTTGTGCGTTTGATTGAAGGCAAAAACAACCATTGATCGTCTGCTCCCTGCTTGTGAGTAAAAGTCAATGTAGATGTTCCTTTGATGTCCTTGGGACTGGTGAATACAATCATGGACTTGTCTCCGTCCTCGTCCAATTCTAGCGTTTTATTACTCAGTGTCCTTTCGCTCAATTGTCCATTTTTATTTTTTAACACCATTCTCAAATCAACCGAGGAACTTCCAAAGCCTCTATCTGCCTCGATGGCTTTAGAAACGATTTCAAGACCCTTTTCTTCGGCCGTCTGGGCTGTTGTCAATAATGGAAAACTCAAGAGCAGTATAAGTATGATTTTTTTCATCTTTTTTAAATGTTTTAATTAATTTATAAAGCGTCTTTTAGGGTATTTTTTTCTTTGTAGACCAATATCAATATAGAGGGGAGAAGGATAAAGTCGATGACCAATGCAGCGGTGATAATGACCACTGTTATTCTGGCCATATAGCTGTTGAGCGCGAAAGGGGAGGTAGAAAGTACCGTAAAACCAGCAACCAAAACCAAGGTAGTGATGACCAAGGCCCTGCCAACAGTTTCAAAAGCATAAATCACTGGATCTTTAGCGTTGTAGTTCAATTCTCTTCTGGCTCTAAGAAACTTACTCATAAAGTGAACCGTATCATCCACAATGATCCCCAATGTCACCCCGAAAACGACCACCATGCCTGTATTGATTTCAGCCAAATAGAAAGCCCAAAAACCAAATCCTACGATTACGGGAGTAAGGTTGGGAATCAAACTGATCGCACCCATTTTAAAACTTTTTAATGCCAACATCAAGACCAGAGAAATCAACAACAAAGCGATGATGTTCCCTTTGATCATACTATCAGCCTGACGAAAACCAAGTTTGGCAAACATCACAGTAGGGCTCACACCAATGGCATGCATGTATTCGGGGGTGTTTTCCTCTAACCACTTTTCGGCTCTGGAGGTAAACTCTAACATTTTTTTACTCCCCAAATTTTGAAGCACCACAGTCAATCGGGTTTCTGATTTATCTACATTGATCTGATTATTGAGATCCAAACCAAAAGGAAGTGAAAGTTCGTATAGTAACAAATACTGGGCAGCTTCTTGTCGATTGGTTGGTACTTTGTAGTAGGAATCGTCGTCGTCGTGCATTGATTTGTTGATTTTTCTTGTTACCTCGGCAAAGGAATTCACATGAATGACTTCTTCCTGCTCATTGAGCCACTCCTCAAAAGCATTTAGTTTTTCCAAATAAATAGGATTGTTGATTCCTCCACTTTCTCCGCTACCAATGGAGAATTCAGCATTGTAAATTCCCGTAAGATTTTCATTGATGAAATCACTATCGGTTCTGAACTTTACTGATTTATCAAAATAATCTACAAAACTGTCATTAAAAACATTTTGAAGAGCCATTAGTGTCATTCCAATGATAAAAGTAGAGGAAATGATGGTAAGGCGGATTGGTTGCTTGGCGACAAACTGTCCCAAGCTGGTATAAAAAGATTTTTTTTGATTTTTTGCTTCATCTTTGGAGCTTTTCCATATCGGGAAAATGGCCATCAAAGCGGGGAGGGTAGTGGTAGAGTATAAAAAAGCCATGCTCATTCCGAAAGCCGTGATATTTCCCAAGTGCCAAAAGGGAGGCACTTCACCAAAATTTAAAGTTAAGAATCCTACCACTGTTGTCACACTGGTAATAAAGACTGGCATATAATTAAGCCGCATACTTTCGATGATGGCTTCTTTCTTCTGATAGCCTTCTTTTCTGAACTTTTGCAAAAGGGTTACTAAAATATGGATACTGTCGGCCACTGCCAAAGTGAGGATCATGGTTGGGAAAACCGATGATGGAGCGGTAAGTTTTATTCCACTCAAACCGATAAATCCTACGGCACTTATTATAGAAAGCATCACCACCACCAAAGTAGCCAATGTTGCAAAAATATTTCTCGTCAGCAATAGGGTTACCGCAATGACAATCAAAAACATGATCCCAATCAAAGCCAAATCGTTTTGAGAAGATTCAAAAAAGGCGGTGTTTAATGGAACATTTCCTGATACATAAACGTCAAATTGAGGATATTTTTCTTTAAATGCAGCAATCATGGCTCTACTGGCCACGGTTATTTCTGGAATTTCCTTGGCACTATCAATGCCCGGTAAACGAACTGTAACATTAATGGCAGCGACGCTTCCCTCTTTAT
Organism: Bacteroidota bacterium; assembly: GCA_009936675.1. Lineage (GTDB taxonomy): Bacteria > Bacteroidota > Bacteroidia > Flavobacteriales > Flavobacteriaceae > UBA8316. Next base: position 3,860 of record JAACDY010000046.1, on the reverse strand, counting down.
TTACCAAGCGATTTACCAATACAGGATCACCTAGAGCTATCTTTTTTATTTCTTTCACCCTTTCTGTAGTGAGATTCTCCGACTCATAGGATAAATCTTCAACATACAAATCGTCACCTTCGGCTCGCGTGTGTTGATAATTGGTCAAGGCATCTACTCTAGATGAATAGGGAGTATTCCATGCCTCAGCGGTCAACTCTTCAATGGCGATCAAGTTCTCCTTGGTAAAAATATTCTTATTGTTTGGCGCCAAAACCATAATGATGTTATCGACCTTGGAGTATTTTTCTTGAAGGCCGTCGAAGGCTTCAAGTTCGGGATTGGATTTACTAAAGAATACGTGGTAGTCACCATCGAATTCCATTTTGCCTTGCGAGCCCAGCCCCAAGGCCAAGATTATCGACAATAGTAAGACTGCCCATTTGTATTTTACTACAAATTCTCCCCACTTTTCAGCAAATGAGTTCTTTGATTTATTCATGGATAATTACTTTCGGCAAAGATATAGTTTTAGTTACATAAAGTAACCAATAATTTTTATTTATATTTTATTTTTAGTTTTGTAGAAAACCATAGCAGTGAGTTTGGAAAAACCGTTTTGTCCTATTGTAAATGCCATGAAAATTTTGGGTGGTAAATGGAAGTTACCCATTCTTTTTCGTTTGATGAGTGGTCAAATGCGATTTTCAACCTTGGCCTCTTTGATTCCCAACCTTTCCAGAAAGGTACTTTCCGAACAACTTAAGCAAATGGAGAAGGATGGGCTGGTTCACCGAGAAGAGTTTGATCAAAGCCCACCTAAAGTAGAATACTCCTTGACAAAGCAAGCACGAAAATTAAAACCCATTTTGGAAGATCTGTGTCAATGGAATAAATCCACCACCAACCCTAAGAAGTAGTTATACGCATTCACACTGCCATAGGCTCGTTTGGGGCGGCTATTAGATAAAGGTAATGGCATTACCCTCCTTGCCAGCTCTTCCGGTTCTTCCGATCCTGTGAATATAGCTTTCTCTCGAACTGGGAACCCTGTAATTGATGACATGGGTGATGTTGTCGATATCGATTCCCCTTGAAGCTACGTCGGTAGCAACCATGACCTGAATGCTTCCAGATTTAAACTTTTGGATGGCTTTGGAACGGTATTGTTGGGATTTATCTCCGTGTATTTCGTCCACTCTCACCTCAAATTTTTTCAGAATTCGACACAATTTGGAAACCTGTCTTTTTGTCTCGGAGAAAATCAAAACTTTTTTAAATTCCTTTTTTCTCAAAAGGTCCACCAGCATTTGATTTTTTTCGGTATCGTCTTTGGGTTTGATCACCTCTTGATAGATGTTGTCTGTGTTTGCCTTACCCTCAGAGACCCTTACTTTTTCGTATTGATTCACCAAGTTATCGATGATGTTTTGTTGTTTTGGGTTTTCTGTGGCCGAAAATAGTATGGTCTGATTCCTTTTGTGCATCTGATCGATGATCTTTTGTACCTCCTGTAGGAAGCCCATGTCCAACATGGTGTCAAATTCGTCCAAAACTACTTTGGAAAAATCATGTAATTTCAATGCCCTACGGTTGATCATGTCGTTGATACGACCAGGTGTACCAATGATCACATGGTTCAGTCTTCTGAGTTTATCTACATCCTTGTTGATGCTGGTACCTCCAATAAAACAGCTGCTGAAAATTTTCAAACCTTTACTCAGACTTTTGAACTCTTGTTCCACCTGTTGAGCCAATTCTCGGGTAGGCACCAAAACGATGGTTTTGTGTTTGTTTTTATTGGATAGGATTCGATCAATGATAGGGATCAAAAATGCTCCTGTTTTTCCTGTACCAGTATTGGCAATACCGATGATACTTTTTCCTTCAGCAACGATTTCAAAGGTTTTATCCTGAATCTCTGTGGTGTTTACAAAGCCCTTTTTATCTATCCTCGATTGAAGTTGAGGGTCGAGATTTAATTCTTCAAATGTTCGGGTTTGAATATCTTTTTTATCCTCTTTAAGCTTAATGGTCGTATTGACCATTATGCTCGGGTCTAAGTCAGATTTCTTGAACCTGCCTCCTGAGCGATTTCCCGATCTTGAATTTCTACTTTTGGATCGCTGGCTGAATTTTTTTCGCCCACCTGAATCTGAATTTCGACGCTCTCCTTGTTTTGAGGGTCTACTTCCTTCGGAAGATTCATTTTTTTTATCTTTTGAATGGGACTCGATTGCTCTTTCCCTTTGTGCTTTATTTTTCTTTCTTGGGGAATAACTTTTTCTATTTTTTCCTCTCATCTTAGGATAAGCTTGTTAACACAATTCATATGGGTTTATGAGTTTTGATTGATGGTGTTATTGGTTTGTTTGAACCAAAAAAGGAAAGATGATTTTTTCAACGCTACCCCTCTCAATTTTAAGGACGCGCAAATTTAGTGTTTTAAAACGGATTGAAGGGGTTTGAATTTGTTTTAAGATACGAATCCCTACAACACCAATGAATATTCAAATCTTTCTACTGTTGTTCTGTCTTTTCCGAGAGTAGGTTTTTGACTTTGGCTGCCAAGTCAGCCAAGTTTTTGTACCAAGTCAAGACATTTCCGTTTTCATCAACAGTTACAATCAGTTCTTTTCCGTCTTCGTTTTTGGTCAAACCAAGGTCCCAAATCCATTTTTCATGCCCGATCAGAGAAATAAATTCTCGGACAGCTCTTTCAAAATTTAACTTTTCTACTTTATATTTCAAAATCTGGTTGTCAAAACTAGCAGAGTAAAGAGTACTGTTTTGTTCGTCAAAATAGAGTTTGGTGATTCCAGAACGATGCAACTCAAGCTCCCCCAAAAATTGAGCGGTATTTGTCCATTCATGGGATTGGAGTTGATATAGGTTAGAATCTTTCCGGTTTGAGTGCCTACAAAAAGAAATTCCTTGGATAATCTAAACGTCTGAATTTCTTCATCCACCAAATGATCAATATCCAATGGCAATTTGATAATGTTTTTACCATTGTACATAAATATCTCATTGCTGGATGCGATAAACAATTGATCATTATAAAAATCGATCCCCTTAATTTCAAAGCTTACCTTTTTGCCATCAGAAGTTTTATTTTTCTCATTGTAGAAAATTACTTCATGGTTAGAAAAAATAATCAACTCATTCCCATTGGAATTCATGTGGAGATCGACGATTGGGTTTTTCGAATTGAATAATTTGGTTTCAGCATTCTTGACAAATCGTTTTGAGGGGTTAACCTTGTAAACATTTCCTTGAAATGTCCCAACCACGATCTTATTTGGGTCAATAAACTTTACTTTTCTTATCCTCTCTTTGATGGGGATTTCAACCATGCTCAGATCGAGGCTATTTAAAATGTACAATACGCCATTGTCTCCCCCAAAAGCCAAAACCGAATCATTGAAAGAATCAATACTCCTAATGGCAGTATTGGGTGACATTCTGTAGAGCATCATGGAGGTTTCGTTGTAATAATTTTTTCCTTCAAGCACCCTTAGTGCGGTTTGAAGAATCATATAATTTCCCTCTGTGTCTTCTGCGGTTCCGTATATTTCATTCTGTATTTGAAAGTGTTCTTCAAATTTTTTCAAAGCCTCATCTATGGCAGAAAACACCTTGTTCTGATAGATTTCATCACAGGCATTGGCATACTCTAAGAGGCGCTCCATTTTACGAACAATGGGATAGAATTCTGACTCTATTTCGGCAATTTTCCTTCTGTTTTCAGATTCTTCTCTGGCCTTGTCTGCATTTTTTTTCTCACTTTCGGCCTGTTCCCACATTAATCTTGTAGGCGCTCTGAATGGCTCCCCGCCTTTGATCTTTTATTTTCCAAGTCAATCGGGGGGATTCGACAT
>JAACDY010000045.1 GCA_009936675.1 Bacteroidota bacterium | reverse complement strand
TTTCTTTTTATACCAACAATCCCAAAAAACCCAACCGACCCTTTGCTCACTTGAGAAAGAATAAGGGATTTGTCACCGTCCAATACGGGGAAAGAGGCATAGCTGCTAATTCCACCTCCCTTCACAAGCTTCAACTGGTCAAAAAAGAAAACCACATCACTATGGCCATTGACGGAAGAGAGATTATCAATTGGATGGACGACGGGAGAAAACATGGCCCAGTGTATGAAGAGGGTAAATTCGCCTTTCGACAAATGCAATGGTCACATTTCAGATATCAAAATTTAAAAATATGGAACATCAATTAACATCAATGAAAAATTTTTTTTTAACCTTACTGGCACTATTTTGTCTGTCCTCCACTTGGGTCAGCGCACAGAAAAAACCCAACGTTATCATCATTTATACCGACGACCAAGCCACGCTGGATGTCAATGTCCTTGGAGCCAAAGACTTGGTCAGTCCACACATGGATCAACTACTGTTGAGCGGAACCACTTTTACCCAGTTTTATGCCTCTCCAGTTTGTTCCCCCTCCCGAGCTTCATTGTTGACGGGTAAAAACCCCCAAAGGGCAGGTGTGCCTGGAAATGCTGGACAAGATTTAAGCAGAAAATCCGGACTCCCTCCATCGGAATATACTATGGCAGAAATGTTTAAAGACAATGGTTACAGCACCTATCTCATTGGTAAGTGGCATTTGGGTTATCAACCCGAAATGCGCCCCAATCAGCAGGGGTTCGATTATAGTTTTGGCCATCTGGTGGGTTGTATTGACAATTATTCTCATTTCTACTATTGGGGAGGCGATAACAATTATGTGGGAGGACCTAACCGCCACGATCTTTACCGCAACAACGAAGAAATTTTTCTCGATGGGCAATATTTCCCAGACCTTATGGTGCAAGAGGCAAAGCAAGTCATAGAAAAGAAATCGGAAAAACCCTTTTTTATCTTTTTTTCCATGAATACGCCCCACTATCCCTATCAAGGCTATGCCAAATGGATCCAATATTACAGAGAAAAAGGTGTGGCCTCCCCCCGAGACTTGTATGCTGCATTCTTGACCACTCAGGATGAAAAAATAGGAGAACTGATCGCTTTGTTGGAAGAAAATGATTTGAGGGAGGATACCATCATTATTTTTCAATCGGACAATGGTCATTCTACCGAAACCCGAGCCTATCACGGTGGAGGTTACACGGGTCCCTACAGAGGAGCAAAACAGTGTTTGTTTGAGGGAGGCATCAGGGTTCCTGCATCCATTTCTTGGCCTGATAAAATCCCCGCCAATCAGTTCAGAGATCAAATGAGTATCAATGTGGACTGGATGCCGACTTTGATTGAACTCTGTGATTTTGATATGGATACCTCCAAGATGGATGGACAATCCCTAATGCCCATCATCAACAACAAAAAGGCGCCTTCCAACCATGAAGAGGGCTATTGTTGGGAATTTATTCGCCGAGGTGTTCCCACTTGGGTCGCCCGAAAAGGCAAATGGAAACTTTATGCCAATCCCTATGATACCAGTAGGAGGGATTATACCTATTCCGAAAAATTCGTTCTTTTCGATTTGGAAAATGACCCTGGTGAATCCATCAATCTGTATGATAAAGAACCTAAGGTGGTAGCAGAACTCAAAACCCTTTATAAAACATGGAAAAACAAACAATGAAAAAGATAGGCACATGTATATTGTTGATTTTTGGTTTGCTTCAGGCCGGTTGTCAATCGTCACCAGAAAAAACACAGGACGCCATAAGTGAATTACCAACAATGGTCTATCCCAAATTTAGGCGATGGATGTCTCCCGACCATGCCGATGTTGCACGGTTTACCAGTCCCAGTCTTCAATGGCCTTCCAAAAAATCTCAAATTTTTGAGGTGAGGGTGGCAAAAGACAAGAATTTTACCAAAGAAGTGGTATACCGAAAAGACATTCCCTTTTCTTTGGTCAATCTCCATCAAGAATTGTCATCAGGCTTGTGGTATTGGCAATACAAAGCACGTGGAGGGGATTGGAGTGATGTGGCTTCCTTCAATGTAAACAATGCTTCTATCGATTTTATTCCCCCTCCATTTAGCAGCCTTTACCAGTCCATCCCCAAGAGTCATCCAAGACTAATGGTCAAAAAGGAGCAAAGGGAGCAATGGCGCGTCAAAGCCATGAACTATAAAGAAAGTGCTCAAATTTTGGAAGAAGCCAATAAAATAATGAGTCAAAAGATTCCGAGTGAGCGAGATGCAAGCATTCAATTTGAGGGGAGAGATGAATATGAGACGGATAAAATCAAAAAAATATTCAGCAAAAATGTGGGATATGCTTTTGGAAGCTCGCTAAAAACACTCACTCATGCCTATTTGCTGACTGAGGATAAAAAATATTTTGACACTGCCCTTAAATGGATGCGCGAGGCCACCACTTGGGATCCCAAAGGTTTGACTAGGATCAATGACTTTGGAGATTCGTTCATCATGGAATCATTGGCCCTAGCGGCCGATGCCTTTTGGGATCAACTTTCTCCCAAAGATCGAAAGGCAGTCCTCCGACAAGTATCTGCCCGAGGGAATGGTTTTTATGAGCAATGGACCAATTATTTGGAAAACCGAAATTCCTCCATGCACGTATGGCAGCACATACTCCATCGAATGTTCCTTACCTCCATCGCAATGTTAGACGAACTGCCCGAGGCGTCCCTATGGCTGGAATACATATATGAATTGTGGTTGGCCCAACACCCCAAAATGGCAGCAGAGGACGGAGCTTGGTTCAACGGAACGGGTTATATGCGTATGAATGTGATGACGCTACTCGATATCCCTATGAAATTGGGAGCCTACACTGGACAAAATTTCTTTAAGTTTCCTTGGTATGGCAATTTTATGAAGTGGTTGACCTATGCCTATCCACCAGGAGCTACCAGTGATGGCTTTTGCAACGATGGAAAAAAATGGCCCATGCCCAATCTGGAATACGGTGCTTTTGCCGATGCTTATGCTAGGATTACAGGCGATCCACAGGCGCTCCTTTATTCCAAAGCTGTATTTGCGGAATTGGATCAACTCCAACAAACATTGATCGATAGTGATTATACGGGCGGACCGATGGGAAAATCCACACTCACGGACGATATGGACTACGCTTGGTTTAGAATCACCCAAGGCTATGACATGCCTTTGCCCTCCACGGAAAATACCGTTGAATTGCCAGAGGCTGAAATCTTTCCCGATGTGGGAGTCGCTTATCTGAATACCAATAGAGCGGACAAAAAAAAGAACCTCAGGGTTTCCGTCAAAAGTTCTCCTATGGGACCTTTGGCGCACACCCATGCCGAACACAACACCTTTAACCTTGCCTATCAAGGAAAACGCTTGTTTTACAATTCCGGTCATCGACCGTGGATGGGAGCTCCACACACCTTGGCTTGGTACAAACACACCCAAGGGCACAATGGCGTCTTGGTCAATGATCATGGGCAGCCCTATGACGCTGGGGCTTATGGCTTTCTTCCTAGATTTATAACAGGAGATCAACTTTCCTATGTGGTGGGAGATGCTTCCCACGCCTATCAGGCTCAAGAGTTGTCCCCCAAAAAAAGAAAAGACAAGACCCCCGATGACCTGGAGGTCAAACGTTTTAGAAGGCATTACCTATTGCTCCAACCCAAGACCTTTGTCGTTTATGACGAAATGGAAGCCCACAAACCTGTGGACTGGAGTTGGTTGATCCACAACTATCACGGGCTAAAATTAAATGCTGAAAACAAAACCGTGGAGACCACCTACTCAGACAGGGGGGGAAGATTGACCCTTTTTGGAGGGGCAGCATTGGACTATTCGGTTACCGATCAGTTTTCGGTAGCCCCCAAAAACTTTTTGAGAAAAGAAACATCCGACGGAAATTTACTCGTTTACTAAAACCACTGGCATTTCAAAGCATCCACTCAAAAGAAACAAGACAAGATGCGTTTTTTGGCCATCATTCAGGTGAGTGAAGATTTAAAATATGAACGTATCGTTCCTTCCAAAAACAAGGGTGAATTTGAGGTGGGCGATTGGATCATCAAAGCCAACTTAGACACCAATTCTCCGGCCGCAATCAGTCTCGAGAACAAGGAGGGGACGGTTCAGTTTTCTTCCAATGTTGCTGACGAAGGAGGTATCGCCAAATTGGTGGCAGTAGTCGATGGAAAAAAAAGAATTAAAACGGTTGAAGACACTTACCCTAAGAGTATCATCAGCGCGGCTAAAAGATTTAAATGATGATTTTAAAACAGCTCAGGGCTATATTTTCACTGATATATTTTTTACTTTTTTTCAGTTGTCAATCGGCGGAACAAGAAAATGTCGTTCCCAATGTTTTGATGATTTCAATAGACGATCTCAATGATTGGGTTGGGATTTTAAAAGCAAGCCCCGATGTAAAAACCCCTAATATTGATCGCTTGGCCAAGGAGGGATTATTGTTTACCAATGCTCATTGTCAGGCGCCTATTTGCGGTCCTTCACGTGCATCTGTGCTCTCAGGACTAAGACCCTCTTCAACAGGTATATATGGTCAGATCAAAGACCACAATCTTAGAAAAGGCAATCCCCTTATGGAAAGGGTTCGTTTTCTTCCGCAATACTTTAATGACCATGGTTACAAAACTATTGGAGTGGGTAAAATATTTCACAACCATGCTCCCGAAGGTGTTTTTGAAGTATCTGGTGGGAGAAAATCGGGTTTTGGTCCACTTCCAGAAAAAAAAATGAATTGGGATAAAAAAGGAACTTCAACCGACTGGGGTGCCTTTCCAAATCAAGACAGTTTGATGTATGATTACGCATATGCCCAATGGGCAAAAAAACAACTTCATTTGGAGCACAAGCGTCCCTTTTTTATGGCCGTAGGTTTTATTCGTCCCCACGTTCCTTGGTACACCACAAAGCAGTGGTTTGATCTCTATCCTCCCGATCAAATCACTTTACCTTCCTATCTGCCCAATGACTGGGATGACCTCCCAGAAATAGCCAAACAAATTGCCTTTAAAGGGATGATGCCCACCACTGACTGGGCCATTGAAAACAGACAGTGGATAAAGATTGTTCAAGCCTATCTGGCTTGTATTTCTTTTGTAGATCATCAAGTAGGGGTGGTGCTCGATGCATTGGAAAGCAGTGCCTACAAAAACAATACAATCGTGGTGCTATGGTCCGATCATGGCTACGAATTGGGTGAAAAAGGATCTTTTGGAAAACAAACGATATGGAGTGAATCCACTCGTATTCCGTTGATTTTTAAATCTCCAAAAATCAAACAACACCAATCCATTCATCAGGCGGTAGAGCTGTTGGATGTCTATCCTACCCTTTTGGAATTGGCAGGACTTCCGGCCAACCCATCAAATGAAGGAAAAAGTTTGGTTCCCCTATTGAATCAGAAAACAGATTCGACTGCTGTGGCCATCACTACCTATGGGAAAAACAATCACAGCATGATCAATATGCGTTACCGATACATTCAATATGAAAACGGAGCTGAAGAGTTATACGATCTTAAAAATGACCCAGAGGAGCGTCATAATATTTCAAAGATTGTAGCTTTAGATTCACTGAAAAAAGTAATGCGGCAAAATCTTCCAAAGACGAACGAGGAATGGAAAGTCCATAGTTATTATACCATCAACGATTATTTCATAAAAACATCAAATCAAAGTAAAAAAGAAGACAAATGAGATTTACACCTTTTTACCTAAGGATCACTGCCTCCGCAATATTATTACTGATGATTCAGTTTGAATTGACCGCTCAATCCGTGAGTCAAAAAGGGCCTTTTTTTGCCACAGGCATTAGAATTGGTGATGTCAGCCAAAATGAGGCAGTCATTTGGACCCGTTTAACGAAGAATCCCACTCGAGTCAATAATGCTCCTTTGCCCATTGCCCTATACACCGATCCCGAGACAGGAAAAAAACATCTCAGAAAAACCCGTAGGGATAAAAATGGAGTGGTTTATTTTCCACAAGGCTTTGATATCAATACCATCGAAGGAGCAGTTCCTGGAGCAAACGGAATGGTGAGGGTGAACTACAAAAAATTAGAGGAAGAAGCTTGGCAATCCACCACTTGGCAATCGGTTGCACCAGAGGCCAACTTTAGCAAAAAATTTATTTTAAGTGAACTCAAGCCTGGAACTACTTATGCGCTTAAGATTGAGGGAAGACCCAAAGCTTCATCTAAAATAAGTGCTCAGATTACAGGAAAATTCAAGACCCCACCCGATGCCAATTCCTCCCGAAAAATCGTTTTTGCAGCCAGTACCTGCCAGGGATATCCAGATCAAGATCACCCCGATGGATATAAAATATATCCTTTTTTGGAAACACTCGACCTTGATTTCTTTGTTCATGCTGGTGATATCATTTATTATGATAATTTATCCAAAAACAAAGCGATGGCGCATTACCACTGGGACAGGATGTTTAGTTTGCCCACCAACAAATCCTTTCACGCCCAAGTGACCAGCTATTTTGAAAAAGACGACCACGACGCTTGGTTTAACGATAGCTACAGGGGACTCGAAAGTTCCTTTATGGGGGAGTTTACATTCGAACA
>JAACDY010000044.1 GCA_009936675.1 Bacteroidota bacterium | reverse complement strand
CTAAGGCGGAGCAGGAGGCCAAGGCGGCGGAAGAGGCAGCGGCTGCTCAGGCCAAAGCAGAACAGGAGGTGAGGAGGCGGGCTTCATCGAGGCTTTTGATGAGTTTTGTGATTGAGCCATCGTATTTGAGGTAATGTAAGTTTTTGATCGTGAAAAAAGTTTTCTCCTATCCCCTCACGATCTTCTATTACCTCCTATTTGGTTTAAATCTGCTCTTCTTCCACCTTATTCAGGTATTTTGCCATCGGCTGTTGGGATATGCTGCGCACAAAAAATCGGTTGATTGGCTTAATTTTTTATTGTTGCGCTGTTTAAATCTCTTGGGGACGCGTTTCGTGTTTTCCAATCCATTTGAAATGCCCCAAAAAGGACCCTTAATCATTGTTTCCAATCACCAGAGTACCTACGATATTCCTCCCATCATTTGGTATTTTAGAAAATACCACCCCAAGTTCATCAGTAAATCTACCCTGGGTAGTGGAATCCCTAGTGTTTCCTATAATCTCCGTCATGGAGGTTCAGTTTTGATTGACCGAAGAAAATCCAATTCGGCCTTAAAAAAAATCAAAGGTTTCGGCCAACAAGTCCAAAAAAATCAATGGTCCGCTATAATTTTCCCCGAAGGAACCCGGAGTAAAGACGGACAAACCAATAAGTTCTATTCCAATGGGTTGATGACACTGTTCGAACAAATTCCCGATGCCACGGTGATCGCTCTGAGCATTAACAATTCGTGGAGGTTGGCTCAATACCGTTACTTCCCTATTCCCCTAGGCATTAAAGTAAGGTTTAAAGTACAGTCCATTTCTAAGTTGAGGGATAAAGATCCCAAAGCACTATTCCTCGAGTTAGAGCAATTGATCTCCCGAGGAGTTCAAGATAACTAAAACAGGGGTTTTCTTTTTTCCAGAAAAGCGGCAATACCTTCCTCAAAATCGGCAGTTCCAAAGCAATCGGAGAATTGAAAGTTTTCTTCCTCAAACCCTTTGGAGGCTACATCGGTGGCATTGATGGCCTTAATCGCATTTTTAATGGAATGAGGTGCGTTTTTGATGATTCTATGTGCCAATGTGATGGCTGCTTCAAGAAGTTGTTCCGAAGGAACTACCGCATTGACCAAGCCCATTCGAAGGGCTTTTTCAGCGCCAATCATGTCTCCGGTCAAAATCATTTCCATGGCATTTCCCTTTCCGATTAATGCAGCTAATCTTTGGGTTCCGCCATAACCAGGGATCACGCCCAAGGACACCTCTGGTAATCCCATTTTGGCATGTTGGGCAGCTACTCTCAGCTGACAAGCCATTGCCAGTTCAAGTCCTCCCCCCAAGGCATAACCATTGATGGCAGCGATGACAGGCTTTTCCATATGTGCAATAAAATCAAATAAAACTTGATTCCCATGTCGCGCCAGAGCCGATGCTTCTTTGGGACCATAATTCGAAAATTCTGAGATGTCTGCTCCCGCTACAAATGCTTTGTCTCCACTTCCGGTCAGTATGATAACTTTTACAGAAGTGTCGTTTTGAAAATCGACCAGTCTGTGGTGTAATTCGTTAATCAAATCCCGGTTGAGGGCGTTCAGCTTTTTTTCACGGTTAATTTTGATCCATCCAATGCTGTCTTGAATTTCAATCCATGTCAGTTTATCTTCCATTTTATTACAATTTTAGCGTAACGACAAAGGTGGTTCCATTGTCTCCAGTGGTATATTCTATTTTTCCCTTGTGGGAATCAATGATGTTCTTGACAATTCCCAATCCCAGTCCCATACCTTTGGTCTTGGTCGTAAACTTGGGTTCAAAAACTTTTGATTGAATGGATTTGGGAATCCCTATACCATTATCTACGAAAGAAATTTTGACATTTTTTCGTCCTTTTTTGATGGATACTTTTATTTTGGCTTGCTGCCCTTGTTGGACCGCTTGAAGCGCATTTTGCACAATATTTGTGGTCACTCTGATCCATTGTGTTCGATCCAAACTCAACCTAATCTCCTCATCAGAGGTTTTAAATTCTATAATGTCTTCCTCGAAAATCTCCAAGGCCCTGCGGGTAATTTCTACCAAATCAGACTTTACCAACTTGGGTTTGGGTAAGGTGGCAAAGTCAGAGAATGCATTGGCCACATCACTCATGGTGTCGATTTGTTCAAGGAGGATTTGAGAAAACTCATCAATTTTTTTGGCGTTGTCTGGGTCATCATCTGAGAACCGTCTCTGAAAACTTTGCACGGTGAGTCGCATGGGCGTCAATGGGTTTTTGATTTCATGGGCAACCTGTTTGGCCATTTCTTGCCATGCTTGTTCTCTTTGTGTTCGAGCCAGTAGGGTGGCACTTTTTTCCAATTCATCAATCATCTTATTGTAGGAGTTGATCAAACTGGCAATGTCTCGAGGTGCATTTTTAAGTTGAATTTTTTCATTCTCTTTCAAGAGTCCAGTTTGGTCAATTTTTTCTCGGAAAGTTTCCAGCGAACGGGAAATGTATTTGGAAATAAAATAAGCCAAAATAATCGCCACCACCAGCATCAACAAATAGATTTGATACAAGCTTTGAAGGAAAGTGTTCAATTCGTTTTCTGAAAAAGAAACATCTTCAAAATAAGGAAAGAACAATACTCCATAGGGATTGCCAAAGTCGTCTTTTAGAACACTGTAGGAGGATTGGAATTTTCCGATCTCATCATTGTTTTTTTCTAGCACTCTACTGTCTGATTTTGCCAAAATACTTGTCAAAAATTCAGCCTCCAAAGCATAATCATTGGCAATGATTTTCAATGGGAGGAAAGAAGTAAAAAGGGGTTGCCCCTCTAAATTGAAAACAGAATAGTTGACCTTATGAATTTTTATTACTGCACTAAATTCCTCTTTATACTGAGCCCATACACTGTCGTTTTTCCTGAGTAAATCGTTCTTTTCAACCAAATAATCGATTTGCTTTTTCAACTGACTTTCTTTTCGAGTCAACCTGAAAAGATTATAGTCAATCGATTCATTTTGATATTGAAAAAAAGTAGCGACTAAAATCAAAAGACAGGTCAAAAGCACCAACAATATCATGGAGATAAAGATTTGAGTTCTTAACGAAATACGTCTTAACAATTTAATTCTCAT
>JAACDY010000224.1 GCA_009936675.1 Bacteroidota bacterium | reverse complement strand
TGTTCTTAAAGATACTTCCACGGGGTGTTTTTAACCCCTCCTCGTTGAAGATTTGAGATATCTTTCTATACCCAATAGGGGTTAAAGATTTCTCTTTATATTCACAAATACGGTTGAATAAATACTGTTGATATTCAGTATAATTTGATTCCCAAAGTTTGGTAGTAGTAATTGATATTGAGAAAGTTATGAGAACACCTATGGGGTTAAAAATCTCGTTCCATATCTCTACTCCACTGTTACTGACTTAGCTAAATTTCTGGGTTGATCCACATGACAACCTCTAATAACAGCAATGTGATATGATAAAAGCTGTAAAGGAATAACTGCAAACAAAGGAGTAAAGTAATTCGAACAATCAGGAATTTCAATCACATGATCTGCTAATTCCCTTACGGAACTGTCACCAGAAGTTACTATGGCAATAATTTTTCCTTTTCTGGACTTTATTTCTTGAATGTTGGAAACAATTTTGTCGTAGTTTCCTTTTTTGGTTGCAATGACAATTACAGGCATGTTTTCATCAATTAGTGCAATGGGGCCATGTTTCATCTCAGCAGCGGGATAACCTTCCGCATGGATATAGGATATTTCCTTTAGTTTTAACGCCCCCTCTAGTGCCACTGGGAAGTTTAATCCTCTTCCTCAATACAAGCAATTTGAAACCTCATGGTAGGCCTCTGCAATAGGTTTGATAGATGCACTGTTTTCCAGAAAATCTTGCAGAAGATTTGGTATTTCTTCTAACTCACTAATCAGTGCGAAACTTTCGGAGGGACTTATTCTATTCTTTAATTGTGCAATCTTGATGGCAAGCAGCATGAGAACCCCTACTTGAGTGGTAAAGGATTTAGTTGATGCAACACCTACTTCTGGACCAGCATGGGAGTATATGCCAGAATCTGTTTCTCCAGGTATAGATGCTCCTACAACGTTGGATATCCCAAAAATAAAGGCACCTTTTTCCCTTGCAATCTTTATGGCTGCCAAAGTATCGGCAGTTTCTCCAGATTGGGATATGGGTATCACAATATCATTTTGATCAATTATTGGATTGCGATAACGGAATTCTGAGGCATATTCAACTTCAACAGGGAGCCTTGCCAGAAGCTCAATCAAGTATTCACCGACCAGACCAGCATGCCATGAAGTTCCACAACCTACAATGATGATGCGTTTAGCACTTATGAATTTATCTTCAAAAGCACTTACTCCATTGATTTGAACAGCACTGTTTTTTGTATCTATTCGCCCCCTTAAGGTATTGCGTAACGCGTTGGGTTGCTCATAAATTTCTTTTAACATGAAATGATCGTATCCCCCTTTTTGAATATTTTCTAGACTCCATTGTAGCTTTTCGATATAAGGATCAACACTTAATTCATTTTGGATATTGCGTATTTTAAGGGGATGATTTTTTTGAATTATTGCCAGTTCATACTCCTTTAAGTACACCGCCTCTTTGGTGTATTCAATAAATGGAGCTGCATCTGAGGTAACAAAAAACTCATTCTCACCCACACCGATTACAAGGGGACTTCCAAGTCGAGCAGAAATTAAGGTGTCAGGCTCTTTTTGATCAAATAGTACGATTCCGTAAGCGCCAACAACTTGTCGAAGTGCCGCTGGAACAGCATCCTCTAGTGGAATTTCTTTTTCCTTTTGAAAGTCTTCAATAAGGTTGACCAAAACCTCAGTATCGGTATCAGATTTGAAGGTATAGCCCTTTGACATTAGGACTGATTTGAGTACTTCATAATTTTCAATAATACCGTTGTGAACCATTACCAATTGGCCGTTGTTAGATACATGGGGATGTGCATTGATCTTATTGGGTTGGCCATGTGTTGCCCAACGTGAATGACCTATTCCAATCTCAGCCTGAATGTCGGGTTGCATGTCAAAAGCATTTTGTAGTGCTTTTACCTTCCCTGCTACTTTTAAGAGTTGGTTTTCCTGAGATGAACAAATAAAAATTCCAGCACTGTCATAACCTCTGTATTCCAATCTGCTTAGCCCTTCCAGAAGAATTGGCAATGCTTTTCTCTCTCCTATGTAAGATACGATTCCACACATAATTAATGTCTTATTACCATTTGAATTTCTTTTGCAATGAATCCTTGTTTCTCATAAAATCTTATGTTTTTTTGATCACTGTTTAGAATTATTTTGTAACATCCTTTCTTTTTTGATGTTGTAATTAGTTTTTCGAGTAGTGCTTTTCCAATTCCCTTTCCTTGAAATTTGTTTGCAATTACTACGTCCTCAATGAGACCCATAATTCTATTTGTTTTTTGAATCAAGTGAAGGGTGGCAGTTCCAATAATTTCCCCTTGATATTCGGCAACAAAACAGTGAGCGTTTGGATTCGTTAAAAAAGCCTTTTCAATGGGGTGTGAGGGTACTATGCTGAAAGCACTACACAGAAGACTGTTTACTGTTTCCAGATCTTTTGAAGTACCGATACTTCTAATATCTATGTGCATGTGGGATAGGTGTGAGCAGTTATCTGGTCTTCCCAAGTATAATTAGTTTGTTAGAGAAATAATTTTTTTTTCCTCAATTCAAAATTCTTGCCCAAGTAAACCTTTCGAACCATCTCATCTTGAGCAAGCTCCTCGGGGGTTCCTGCTTTTAGGATACTACCTTCGAACATCAAAAAGGTTTTATCGGTAATGGCTAAGGTTTCTTGGACATTGTGATCAGTGATTAGAATACCAATATTTTTTTCCTTAAGGTGGGCAACAATTTTTTGAATGTCTTCCACGGCTACAGGATCTACTCCTGCAAAGGGTTCATCTAAGAGTACAAATTTAGGATCGGTGGCCAGTGCTCTTGCAATTTCTGTTCTTCTTCTTTCTCCACCTGAGAGTAGGTCACCCCTACTTTTTCGGATATGGGTCAAACCAAATTCTTCCAGCAAGGCTTCCATTTTTTCTTTTTGTTGGGCTTTGGAAAGTTCACTGAGTTGCAAAACACTCAATATGTTGTCTTCTACACTTAGTTTTCGAAAAACAGAGGCTTCCTGAGCCAAGTAACCGATTCCGTTTTGTGCCCTTTTGTACATAGGAAAGGAAGTGATGTCAACATCATCCAAAAGAATCCTACCGGCTTGGGGTTTGATCAAGCCCACAATCATGTAAAAAGAAGTTGTTTTCCCGGCACCATTGGGCCCTAATAAACCTACTATTTCTCCTTGCTCAACTGAAATCGAAATTCCTTTAACAACTTTTCGTCCTTTATAGGACTTTTCAATATTCTCGGCACTTAATATCATTGGGCTGAAGAGGATTTTTGCATTTCTTTTTCTATGCGTCGGTGTGTAAATTTTGAGATATAGATACTTACTTCATACAATATAAGTAGGGGAATACTTACGATGATCTGACTCACAATATCGGGAGGTGTAATGATAGCCGATAAACTCAAAACAATCACCAATGCAAACTTTCGGTTTTTCCTTAAAAATGTTGGAGTAACGATTCCTACTTTGGTGAGGAAGTAAATGATGATGGGTAATTCAAAAATGAGTCCACTGGCCAAAACAGAGGCGCGTAACAGTCCAATATAACTGCTGAGATCAAAATCGTTGAATACCTCACCGCTAACGGTGTAATTGCCTAAAAAATTGATCGAAAGTGGAGTGACTACATAATATCCAAAAAGGACACCCACAAAAAAAAGTAATGAAGAAATAAAAATAAATCCTCTTGCGTTCTTTCGTTCATTTTCGTGGAGTCCTGGACTTACAAATTTCCAAAACTCAAAAATTACATAAGGAAATGCAACAATAAAACCTGCTAGAATTGAAGTCCACAAGTGAGCAGAAAACTGACCTGCCACCGTTCGACTTTGAATTCTAAAAGGCATCTCACTGATACAAAAACTGTCTCCCTGACCAAAGGTTTCTGATAGATGACAAAACCATTTGTAGGTAGGGAAGTCTATTTTTTTAGGTCCCAAAATAATGGTGTCGAAGATAAAATCCTTTGCTATAAAGGCTGCTGAGGCCAATATTACAATGGCCAAACAAGATCGAATCAGATGCCATCTAAGTTCTTCTAAGTGATCCAAAAAGGACATTTCATTGGGATTTTTATCCATTTAAACCCTGTTTTGTAAAATCTAATATATGAACCATACCCTTGTAGTTTTTGTCTTCTCCCAAGACAATCAGATGATTTATTTTTTTGGCTTGCATTAATTTCAACCCGTCCAAAGCCAGCATGTCCTCGGCTACGCTAATCGGATTATTGGTCATTATGTCGGAGGCCATCAGTCCACTAATGTTTTCGTTTTTCTCCAGAATCCTACGAATGTCTCCATCGGTAACCAATCCAGAAAGCTTTCCATTGTCTTCCACCACTGTGGCTCCCAATCTTTTTTCGGAAATTTCATAGATCACTTCCTTAAGGGTAGCCCCAATAGAAACCCTTGGAATTTTGTAATCATCCGTTAAATCAACGACTTTGAGATGTAATTTTTTTCCCAAACTACCCGAAGGATGAATTTGGGCAAAATCTTGGGATTGAAAACTATTGAGGTTCATCAAACTCATGGCCAACGCATCGCCCATAACCAATTGGACTGTGGTGCTGGTGGTGGGTGCTAAATTGTGAGGGCAAGCCTCCTTGTCCACTGGTGTGTAGAGCAGGTAATCTGATTGTTTTCCGAGATAGGATTCAGGATTGGCGGTCATCCCTATTAAAGTATTACCATTGTTTTTTAGAAAAGGGATGAGGTCTTTGATCTCTTGTGAATTCCCACTTTTAGAAATTCCAATGACAATATCTTTCTTTTCAACCATTCCCAAATCACCATGGGTGGCGTCAGCGGCGTGAAGATAAATGGCCGGAGTACCCGTTGAACTTAAACTTGCAGCAATCTTCATGGCAATGATTCCGCTTTTTCCAACCCCCGTAATGACTACTTTTCCCTTGGATTCATGAATCAATTGAACGATTTGTTCAAAATCAAATCCGATGGACTCCTCCAATGATTTGAGAGATAGGGTTTCAAGACGTATGGTGTTACGAGCAATTTCAGTAACGGTAGTATTGTCGCTCAATTTGTGTTTTTTGATTAGTTTTTTTTTGCTAAAAGAACTATATTGTAATTACAAATTTAGATAATTTTTAAATTAAACCCACCCATTGAAGATACAAGAAGATTTAAAAAAATCTCTAAAACAGTTCTTCGGTTTTTCAAGTTTCAAAGGTTTACAAGAACCTGTGATTGAAAACTTACTCTCTGACAAGGATACTTTTGTCATCATGCCTACTGGGGGTGGAAAATCCATGTGTTATCAATTACCCGCTCTGCTATGCGAGGGCACAGCACTTGTGGTCTCTCCTCTCATTGCATTGATGAAAAACCAAGTCGACACCATCAGAGGTATTTCTGCTGAGGATGGCATTGCTCATGTTTTAAATTCCTCCCAAAACAAAACCGAGACCCTTCAGGTTAAGCAAGATTTGATTAATGGAGTCACCAAATTACTTTTTGTAGCTCCTGAATCTTTAGCCAAAAAAGACACCATTGATTTTTTTAAAACACTAAAAATCTCATTTTTAGCGGTTGACGAAGCCCATTGTATTTCGGAGTGGGGGCACGATTTCAGACCTGAATACAGGAATTTGAGAACTATTCTGGATCAAATGGGGCAAAAAATCCCTATCATCGCCTTGACGGCAACGGCTACACCAAAAGTTCAAGAAGACATTCTTAAAAATCTTAAAATAACTGATGCCAAGGTATTCAAATCCTCTTTTAATCGACCCAATTTGTATTATGAGGTCAGATCCAAAACAGATCAAGTCGAAGCTGATATCATTAAATTTATAAAGAGTAATAACGGTAAATCTGGAATAGTTTATTGTCTTTCAAGAAAGCGGGTGGAGGAATTGGCAAAGATGTTGCAAGTTAATGGTATAAATGGTTTACCCTATCATGCGGGCTTGGATTCGAAAACTCGTGTGCGAAACCAAGACATGTTTCTCAAGGAAGATTGCGATGTCATTGTTGCCACCATTGCCTTTGGAATGGGAATTGACAAGCCCGATGTCAGGTTTGTGATTCACCACGATATTCCCAAAAGTATAGAAAGTTACTACCAAGAAACCGGAAGAGCTGGAAGAGATGGAGGAGAGGGTCATTGCTTGGCTTTTGACTCCTACAAAGACATCGAAAAATTGGAAAAATTCATGTCGGGAAAACCCGTAGCCGAACAGGAGGTGGGTTTTGCTTTGCTCAACGAAATGGTCGCCTATGCCGAAACTTCCATATCTAGAAGGAAATTTATACTCCATTATTTTGGAGAAGAATTTGATTCCGAAAAAGGAGATGGTGCAGATATGGATGATAATATGCGCTATCCCAAAACCAAGAGTGAAGCTGGAAAGGAATTGAAAATATTGATTCAAACGGTATTGGATACCAAAGAAAAATACAAGTCAAAAGAAATCGTCAAAACCTTGATCGGGGCCAAAAATGCTTTGATTCTTTCACATCGAACGCACGAAAAACCTTTTTTTGGTATCGGTAAAGACAGAGATGCTAAATTCTGGATGGCACTACTCCGACAATCGCTGATCAACGGATTTTTCTCCAAAGAGATTGAAACCTACGGAATCATCAAACTCTCCCCAAAAGCGATGTCTTTTTTGAATCAACCAGGTTCATTTTTGATTACTGCCGACCATGATTATGAATCCAATCAATCCAATCTAGCCCCCAAAAAATCTCAAGGAAGCACAGATATAATTTTGATGGACTTGTTGCGCTCATTGAGAAAACAAGTTGCCCAAGAAGAAGATGTTCCTCCATTTGCTGTTTTTCAAGAATACTCCCTAGAAGACATGGCACTCAAATATCCTATCAGTTTACAAGAACTCAATCAAATCAATGGAGTAGGAGAGGGAAAAGCCAAAAGATATGGAGCAAAATTCATTGAACTCATCAAAAAATACGTAAATGAAAACGAAATTACCCGTCCCGATGATCTGATTATCAAAAGTACTGGAGCCAATTCCGCATTGAAATTGTATTTAATACAAAGTATCGACCGAAAATTATCACTGGAAGACATAGCC
>JAACDY010000043.1 GCA_009936675.1 Bacteroidota bacterium | reverse complement strand
CAGTTCGCGATCGCCGGTATATCTTTTGTCTCCAAGCCACTCAGCTTCTGGTCCCCAATAAACGTCTTCTTCGGGTTCCCATACATCTGCACGACCACCGCCAAAACCAAAAGTTTTAAAGCCCATAGATTCCATTGCGCAGTTTCCTGTAAGAACCATCAAATCCGCCCAAGAAAGTTTTTTACCGTATTTCTGTTTGATAGGCCACAACAAAAGTCGGGCTTTCTCCAAGTTGGCATTGTCGGGCCAGCTGTTCAGCGGGGCAAAACGCAGGGTTCCTGCTCCGGCACCACCTCGACCATCAGCAATTCTATAGGTACCAGCAGCATGCCACGCCATACGGATAAAGAAAGGACCATAATGACCATAGTCGGCCGGCCACCATTCTTGAGAATTGGTCATCAATTCATATAAGTCCTCCTTTACAGCCGACAAGTCCAATTTTTTGAATTCCTCCGCATAATCAAAATCTGGATCCATTGGATCAGATAAGGTTGAGTGTTGACGTAGGATGTTTAAGTTTAACTGGTTGGGCCACCAGTCACGATTGGCTGTACCACCACCGGCACTTTCTCTTAAAACTCCTCCGAGATAAGGGCATTTTGCGGTGTCTCCGTTTCCATTTGCGTGATTGTCCATAGGTAATGATTTATAATTTAATTCAGTGATGTAAAATTAAATTTATTTAAAGTAAAATCTCAAAGTGATAATAATTAATTTCTTTACGAGTATAAGAAATTCTAATCAATTTTAAAATGATTAAAATCAAGTTTTGATCTTTTTGATTTTAATATTAAAATAAGCATAAATTAGAGTCATTAGAGGACTGATCCAATTGAAAAAAGCATAGATAAAATACTCTGCCACTCCCACACCCAGAACTCCCGATTGATAGGCTCCACAAGTATTCCATGGCACCAGAACTGAAGTTACCGTTCCTGCATCTTCCAGCGTTCGACTCAGATTTTCAGGAGCCAACTTTCGGTCGCGATAGGCTTGGGCAAACATCTTTCCCGGCACCACAATGGCCAAGTATTGGTCTGAGGCAGTAAGGTTGACCGTCAGACTGGATGCTGCGGTGCCCGCCACGAGTTGAAAAGTGGTATGAGCCCATTTCAAAAAAGCATTGCTGATGGCCTGCAAGGCACCTATAGCGTCCATTACACCTCCATAAACCATCGCACAAATGATCAACCAAACGGTGCCCAGCATCCCTTGCATGCCTCCAGAAGAAAATAATTCATTCAAAAGGGGATCACTGGTTTCAATTTGAGTATTGACCGTAATGGAGTTGAGTATGGTTTGGTAAATGGCTCTAAAGTCCAATACCTCACTTCCCGATAGTTCTAGCAACAATTGGGATTGAAAAATCAGTGCAAAAAGCCCCCCTAATAGGGTGCCTATAAACAAGGCCAATAGAGGCGGTGTTTTTTTGACAATCATCAATATTACAGTGAGGGGTACTAAAAATAACCAGAGGTTGATGTTGAATTTTTCCCTTATAGAAAGACTCAAGGATGAGGTATCTACTTCTCCAGAACTGGAAAAGCCCCAGCCCAAAACGATAAAGATCAACAAGGAGATGATGATACTGGGTAGGGTGGTATAGAGCATATAGCGAATATGGGTAAAGAGTTCTCCTCCCGCCATGGCTGGAGCTAGGTTGGTGGTATCGCTCAAAGGAGATAGTTTGTCTCCAAAATAAGCACCTGATATTACTGCTCCAGCAACCATTCCCACGGGTAACTCTAGCGCCTTACCAATTCCTATCAATGCAATCCCAATGGTGGCAGAAGTGGACCAACTGCTACCAGTAGCCAAAGAAACCAAGGCAGTGATCAATACAGAAGCAGGCATGAAAAAACGAGGGTTAGCGATTTGTAAACCATAATCGATCATGGCTGGAATGACCCCACTTAGCAACCATGTTCCAGCCAAAGAACCGACCAAGAGTAAGATCAAAATGGGCCCCGTAACCGATTGTAAGTTTTCCCCTACTTTTTGCAATATTTGCCCATAGGTGACTTTGTTTTTTATT
>JAACDY010000042.1 GCA_009936675.1 Bacteroidota bacterium | reverse complement strand
CAAGTAGCCTTTCTGCCTATATATACCATTCAGGGTTTTTCTTATCTCAAAAAAGCGGTTGCCTATACTAACTGTGATGCAGGGATTTTGGATCAAAACAAAAGGGATCTTATCGCTAAAGTTTGTGACGAAATATTGGAGGGTAAACTCGATGACCAATTTCCATTGGTAATTTGGCAAACGGGATCGGGAACTCAAAGCAATATGAATGTCAATGAAGTCATCGCCAACCGGGCTCATGTTTTGGAAGGGAACAAATTGGGTGAAGGAAATAAAACCTTGGCCCCCAATGACGATGTCAATAAATCCCAGTCCTCCAATGACACCTTCCCCACAGGCATGCACATTGCCGCCTACAAAAAAATTATAGAAACCACACTTCCAGGACTGGAAAAACTAAAAAAAGCCTTATCGGAAAAATCAGTTGCTTTTCAATCGGTGGTCAAAATTGGACGTACTCACCTGATGGACGCCACTCCACTGACCTTGGGTCAAGAGTTTTCTGGCTATGTTTCCCAATTGGAACATGGCATCAAAGCACTAAAAAATACCCTTAGCCATTTGTCTGAACTGGCGCTCGGAGGAACTGCCGTTGGAACAGGAATCAACACTCCAGAGGGCTATGCCGAAAAAGTGGCGGACTACATCGCCGAATTTACTGGACTACCTTTTGTTACTGCCCAAAATAAATTTGAAGCCTTAGCAGCCCACGATGCCATTGTAGAAACCCATGGTGCTCTAAAACAGATTGCTGTTTCACTCAATAAAATCGCCAATGATATTCGTCTGATGGCCTCAGGGCCTCGATCTGGAATTGGAGAGATTAGCATCCCCGCCAATGAACCCGGTAGCTCCATCATGCCCGGAAAGGTCAACCCCACACAGTGTGAAGCCATAACCATGGTTTGTACTCAGGTGATGGGTAACGATGTCGCTATTGGTGTAGGAGGACTTCAGGGGCATTACGAACTCAATGTTTTTAAACCCCTAATGGCGGCCAATATTTTACAATCGGCTCAGCTCATAGGCGATGCATGCCTAAGCTTTACAGAAAATTGTGTGCTCGGCATAGAACCCAATCACCAACGTATTGAGGAATTGGTCAACAATTCCCTAATGTTGGTTACCGCCCTAAATACCAAAATCGGTTATTACAAAGCCGCAGAAATTGCGAACAAAGCCCATGAAGAGGGAACAACACTCAAAGAAGCTTCGCTTTCTTTGGGTTACCTCACTTCCGAAGAATTTGATCAATGGGTTAAACCAGAGGACATGACGGGTTCTAAATAGTTGACCTTTCCTTTATGAGGGTATAGGAAGATTAATTCCGTACAAACCATATTTATAAAAAAGCTTTTCGTCTTTTATCCTTTTTTCATGGTGTTAAAAGGTCATAAAGATTCGCATACATTATATTTGTAAAAACAACACTCATCAATTGGTGCCAAAAACAGATCTCGCCTTAGAAAAAAACAAAGACCAAAACAAAATGTTGGTCTCTGAGTTACAACAAAAAACAGCCCAAATCAAATTGGGTGGAGGCAAGTCAAAACTAGAAAAAATCAGATCTCAGGGGAAAATGACTGCCCGAGAGCGGGTCGATTATCTATTAGACAATGATTCAGAAAGCATAGAGATCGGAGCTTTAGCGGGCTACGAAATGTATGAAGAAGAGGGCGGATGTCCTGCTGCAGGCGTTGTCATTGTTATGGGTTACGTTGCCCAAAAACTCTGTATCATCGTCGCCAACGATGCCTCTGTTAAAGCAGGCGCATGGTTTCCCATCAGTGCAAAAAAGAATTTACGGGCACAGGAGATTGCTTTAGAAAACAGAATTCCCATCATTTACTTGGTGGACAGTGCTGGGGTATTTCTCCCCCGACAAGATGAAATTTTCCCCGACAAAGAACACTTTGGAAGAATCTTTAGAAACAATGCCCAAATGAGCAGTGAGGGTATCGTTCAAATTGCAGCAGTCATGGGCAGTTGTGTGGCAGGCGGTGCCTACCTTCCCATCATGTCCGATGAAGCCATTATCGTGGACAAAACCGCCAGTATTTTTCTAGCAGGAAGTTATCTGGTCAAAGCCGCTATAGGAGAGGAAATCGACAACGAAACCTTGGGAGGAGCGACCACCCATTCCGAAATCAGTGGCATTGCGGATTACAAGGCCAAAGACGACTCAGATGCTCTGAATCGTATCAAATCATTGATGGAAAAAATTGGGGACAATTCCAAAGCCGGTTTTAACAGAATAAAAATTTTCCCACCAAAGAAAAAAGTGGATGATATTTATAAAATTCTTCCTTCCGATAAAACCCTACCCTATGATACCTACCGCATCATCGATTGTCTTATCGATGATGATTCTATGGAGGAGTACAAAGCCGATTACGGAAAAACGATGATTACTGCCTATGCCAGAATCAACGGTTGGGCTGTGGGGATCGTGGCCAATCAAAGAAAGATGGTCAAAAACAGGCAAGGAGAGACCCAGTTTGGCGGAGTCATTTATGGAGATGCTGCCGATAAATCCACTCGTTTTATTGCCAACTGTAATCAACGTAAAATTCCTTTGGTTTTCTTACAAGATGTTACTGGTTTTATGGTGGGTAGTAAGGCAGAACATGGAGGCATTATAAAAGACGGAGCTAAAATGGTCAATGCTATGGCCAACTCGGTCGTTCCCAAATTTACAATCGTTATGGGCAATTCTAGCGGTGCAGGAAATTATGCCATGTGTGGAAGAGCCTTTGACCCGCGACTGATTCTGGCATGGCCAGGGTCTAAAATTGCCGTAATGGGAGGCGAACAGGCCGCCAAAGTTTTACTACAAATCGAAAAATCAAAGCTCAAAAAAGAAGGGGAAAAAATTGATCCTAAAAAGGAAAAAGATCTTCTAAAGAAAATCAAATCTCGATACGACAAACAAACACAAGCCTATTACGCCGCCGCCCGGTTATGGACAGATGCCATCATTGACCCAGTAGAAACGCGAAAGTGGATCAGTATAGGAATTGATGCTGCCAATCATGCTCCGGTCAACAAAAGATTTAATATGGGACTCTTACAGGACTAAGTGATCGTTAAAGTAACGACCGTCTTGGCCCTGAGGTATTTCCCATTATTTCTCAATATTTCAGAAACACAAAATAAAGTCTTGGGTACTTCAAACTTTTCCAAGCTATCACAAGCTGCCAACTGTTGCTCAACATCTTTGGCTTGAACCTCACTCGCCTCAACCACCATGATGAGCTTTTGCCCCAAAACCTCATCCGGAATACCGTGAAGAAAAAAGGGAAATCGAATGTGATGGGCCAATTTTCGCTCTGCTACCTCTGGTGAAATTTTAATGCCTCCACTGTTGATCACGTTATCTCTTCTCCCCAGATAGGTAAAAGTTCTTTCATCATGCATTTCTACCAAATCATTGGTGTGAATCAACTTGTCTGTGATATCGGGTGCATCTACCACCAAACAGCCGTTTTTGCGAACCTCAAGATGAATTCCATCCAACGCGCGAAATGGTTTTTTGGGTACGGAAAGTTTTGAAGCCGCAATATGAGTGATGGTTTCCGTCATACCGTAGGTCTCAAAACAATTGTTGTGTAAAGCAACCAACTTCTCATTCAATTGGGGATAAATGGGTGCCCCTCCAATGATTAAGGTTTTGATTTGATGGAGCCTTCCCAAGCTGTTGTGTGCTTGCATGGGGGTCATGGCCACAAAATCATAAGAACTGATAACATCTTTCATGGGATCGGCAGTAGGTTGAACCAAATCCAAAGACAATCCCAAAATCATCGCCCGAATCAACATCATTTTACCCGCAATAAAATCGGCTGGTAAACAATGGAGTGCCGTATCACCGATCTCTACATTAAAAGAATCTCCCGTTCGAATGGCCGAATTGACCATGGCTTGTTTGGAAATTTGAATGATTTTGGGATCGCCCGTAGAACCCGAGGTTTTTACATTGATAAAATCCTCTTTATCCATCCAATCCATGATGAATTTGCCGATGGCGACTTCATAGGGAACCCCTTCTTTGATAAAGTCATAGCCAATGTCCTTTAGTTCATTTGCTGAAAAATAATAGCCTTTGAGTTGAAATCGATTGTGAATCTTGGTATAGTGTGGTGTATTCATTCAAATTTATGGGTTAATTGAGTTATCCAGTTTTTCCATTGGTACTTTTTGGCAAAAATAAGGGCTAACAGTGGATAAATCACTGCTAAAGTAAAGATGAGTTCCATCCCTAATGAAGGCTCCGAATTATCTATGAGTAAAGATTCTGTTTGAAATGCCGTCCAAGAGGCGGTCACCAATAATGCCGTCACCAAATTGTTGGCCGCATGGAAACCCAAGGCCAATTCCATCCCCTCATCCATCAAGGTGATCAGCCCCAAAAACAAACCAGTACCAATATAATACCAGATCAAGTGTATCCCCAATTTGTCAATTTCAGGATTCCAAATATGTAATAAGCCAAAAAGTACTGATGTGATCAATAATGGCATCCATCGGTTTTTACAAAGAACTCCAAAGCCCTGCATCAAATAACCTCTAAAAACAAATTCCTCCAACGAGGTTTGGAGGGGAATCATAACAATACTGATCAGGAATAAAACCAAAAAAGTTAGAGCTTTAAAGTTCCAAACATAATCATCTGGATTCATCCAATAGTCAAAAATCACCATCGAAGCGGAAACAGTCCCCCATAACAAAAAGGAAAAAAGGATTCTTTTGTAATCCACACGTTTTCTGGCCGTAACCAAACTGATAAATGACCGCACATGAAGTCGGATCACTACCAGATAAACAAATGGAATAACAGCAGCAAAAGGCAGTAAAACTAAAAATAAGGTTATGTTGGGAGGGAGACTGGAAAATATATCATTTTGATTGATGGAATTACCGGTAAGATTCGATTGAGAAATGATAAAAAGTGTCAGTGGAATCTGTCCAAGAATATGAAAGAAAATAAAAATAAGCGCCCCCTTAATGTAATCAACAAAGCGATTGTTCTCGATTTTTATTTGCTCTAAATATTTCATACAGTGGGCATCTCCCAATTTTGATTTGAATTAAAAGTAAGGTAGCCTTGGCGAACTTCCAAAGGCGACTCAAAATTATTGGTAAACAACCCCCCCGTTCCTAGGCCTTGATGGTTGTTGACTCCCAAAGAAAAGGTCCATTGCGCAATGGCGTTCAACCCTATATTACTCTCCAAAGCAGAGGTTACCCACCACCCTATAGAGCGATCTTCGGCCAGCCTAATCCATTCCTCGCAAGATTTAAATCCACCCAAAAGAGAAGGTTTTAAAATCAGATACTGAGGCATAATGGCATCCAGAAGAGCCTTTCTGTCTTTTGTGTCGATGACCCCAATCAGTTCTTCATCCAAAGCTATGGGAATGGGAGAATTGACACACAGTTGATGCATGGCATCGACTTGTCCGGCTTTAATGGGCTGTTCGATGGAATGAATATCCAATTCACTCAAAGCCTTTAATTTGTTTGGAGCCTCTGAGGGAGAAAAAGCACCATTGGCATCTACCCTCAACATCATTTGTTGAGAATCGTAATGTTTTCGAATACCCCTGAGCAAAGACAATTCTTGGTCAAAATCCAAAGCTCCTATTTTTAACTTGATACAATCAAAGCCTTGATCTATTTTTTCATCGATTTGAGTCTTCATAAAAGATAGTTCCCCCATCCATACCAAACCATTGATACGAATCTTCTTCTTTCCTCGAATAAATTCAGAGGGATAAAGCACATAGGGATCATCGGATTGTAGTGACAACAAGGCCGTTTCATAGCCCATTTGGATCGATGGGAAAGCTTGAAGTGACGCAAGGGATACCCTTTGGTTTTGATTGATGAGATCACATAAGCCTTTGAGTTGGTCCTCATAGTCTGGTCGGTCGTCTGCACTCAACCCTCTAAATAGGCCACACTCCCCTACTCCTATTTTATTCCCTTCGGTCAAATACAAAAACCAAGTTTCCTTTTCCGTCAATACCCCACGAGAGGTACCTCCGGGACGTTTAAACTTCACAACATATCTTTTGTAATGGGCTTTCATTGGAAGCGGTAATAAATAACAAACAAAGCTAATGAAACAAAAAAAGTGGACAGTGCAAGTTGTTTTAACAAGGGGTCATAGGCTTTGGGTTGTTGTATTTTCATCACCTGATACAAATGAAAAAATATGGGTAGCATGATCAACAATGATAAGGGATTTTCTTTTACCCATATTGTTCCCATTCCAAAAAACAGGAATAAAGCACCCAAAAACATCAAGATATAATGATATTTTTTGGCCTTCTGGCTCCCCAGATAAACCACCAAGGTGTTTTTATTAGATTTTTTGTCATTGGCAATGTCTCTCATGTTGTTGAGGTTAAGCACCCCCACACTGAGCAATCCGATGGCTGTTCCCAAAAACAGGGCAGTAAGGTCGAGACTTTGCGTCTGTAAATAATAGGCTCCCATCACACTTACCCAGCCAAAAAAAAGAAATACAAACAAGTCTCCCAATCCCAAATATCCGTAGGCATTACGACCCACCGTATATTTGATGGCAGCCCAAACTGCAGCTACCGCAAGTACAATAAAGAAAAGAGAAATCAAAAATTGTTCCCCACCTAGGGCCACGTAAATCAAACTAATGGCCAATAGGATTGAAATCAATGCAGCAATCACAATTCCTTTTTTTAGGGCTTTGGCCGAAAGTAATCCCTGTTGAAATGTTCGCTCAGGCCCCAACCGTTCGGCATTGTCCGTCCCCTTGATCCCATCCCCATAGTCATTGGCAAAATTGGAAATGATTTGAAAGGCGATGGCTGTCAGGATGGCGAGTAAAAAAATAGTAAGGGAAAAACGTTCATCCCTGGATGCAATGGCGTTGCCGCTTATGATTCCTGCCACAGAGAGTGGTAGGGTTCTCAAACGAGCAGCAATCAACCAAACTGAAAATTTAGAATTCAAAAGATTAGGGAAACTTTGGATACTTTTTAAAATTGGGATCTCTTTTGTCCAGAAAAGCCTGCTTGCCCTCCTGAGCCTCATCCATAAGATAATACATCAAGGTCGCATCTCCGGCCAATTGCATCAATCCGTGCTGGCCGTCCAATTCTGCATTCAAACACCTCTTGATCATACGCAAGGCCAAAGGACTTCTTTTTTGCATCATTTTACACCATTCCAGAACAGTGGTTTCCAACTGTTCTAGGGGAACAACCTTATTGACCAGTCCCATTTTCTCGGCTTCGGCGGCGGAATATTGCTGGCAGAGAAACCATATTTCTCTTGCCTTTTTTTGTCCCACATGTCTTGCTAAATAAGAAGAACCAAAGCCTCCGTCAAAACTCCCTACTTTGGGTCCGGTTTGGCCAAAAATAGCGTTTTCACTCGCAATGGTCAGATCGCAAACAACATGTAATACATGACCTCCACCAATAGCATAACCATTAACCATAGCAACGACAGGTTTGGGCAACTCTCTGATGCGTTTGTGTAAATCCAATACATTCAATCGGGGAATACCGTCTTCTCCGACATATCCTCCAACTCCTTTTACATTTTGATCACCTCCACTACAAAAAGCTTTGTCCCCGGCTCCCGTAAATACCACCACATCGATATCATTCCGCTCACGACAAACCTCCATCGCTTCCAACATCTGTATGTTGGTTTCCGGACGAAAGGCATTATAAACTTCGGGACGATTGATGGTAATTTTGGCCACACCTTCAAACAACTCAAACTTAATGTCACTGAAGTCGGCCAGACTTTCCCATTCTATCTTTTTCATAGGTTTTATTTTGATTTCAAATTTAAGACTTTTGCATGGCTTTAAAGTAATTTAATAAGATACTATCGTTGATCTTTCTAGGGGTTTTGATCTCAAGAATTTTGGGTCTGCGAGAAGGCTTAAAAAAACTTTTTAAAGCCCATTTCAATCCCATATTGCTTTTAACTGCTTTGTATTGAAATCCAAAGGCCTTTGAAAGTTGACGCGCATTTCGACCGTGTATGGTTTCAAAATAGGTGTCGTATTTGGGACTGTCCTTTTCCCCGGGAAGAATTCTAAAAATCCCTCCTCCTTGATTGTTGATCACAATAACCCTAAAATTGGAGGGGATATGATCATTCCACAATCCATTGATGTCGTAAAAGAAACTGAGATCGCCCGTAAGCAACAAACTGAGATTTTGATTGATCAAGGCCGCTCCCACTGCGGTGGCCGTTGAACCATCAATACCACTGGTTCCTCGGTTGCAGAAGACTTCTGCCTGTTGAGGCATTTCAAAAAGCTGTGCATAGCGCACCGTGGAACTGTTGGCCAATTGTAGATGAAGTTGTTTTGGTAGTTTTGAAAAAATGATTTCAAAGGCTTTTAAATCTGAAAAAGGAATTTGACGCAGGTAGGCATTGCCCAAATGGCGTTGACCAAGGTACTGATCCAAAATCAATGATTTATAGTTTGATTGAGGACTGTGATAGCCTTCAAATAATTCAGAAAAAAAAGGATTCACAGATATGGGAAAATGTTGGGTCAAACAATAGTAGGTATCATAAGCCCTATAGGGATCAACATGCCAATGTTCTTTTGGAGAAAAATCCCTCAACAGCTTTTTTATTTTTTTGGAGACCACCATTCCCCCAAAAGTCAATAGAATTTGGGGTTGAAGGGTTTTAAAAAAATCAGTATTACTCTTTTCCAGCGGGGCAATCAAGGAATCAATGGAATGGATGGCATTGGATGAACGCAAATTGGAGGTGGTTTCGGTCATCAAAATCACCGAAGGATCGGCTGCGATCAGATCCAACCATTGTTGATCCAATATGTCGGGATCATTTACCCCAACCAGTATAAGTTTTTTGTCTGCCTTTTGCCATTGTTTTTTGAATGTTTTAAAATCTGATTGGAAGGAAGAAAACTCGGGTGCTGTATTCTGGGTGATGTCCAAAGGAAAAGTTGTCATCCCATAAAGGGGTTCCTCCATAGGTACATTCAAGTGGACGGGACCACTTTTTTGAATGGCATGGTTTAAAACCGAATTGATATTTTTTTCATTGTCATTTTGAATTTCCTTTTGTAGGCTTTCGATCTCATTTTGAGTCGTGTTGGGAGGAATCAGTTTTTGATTTGGGTTTTCCAATAAAGCATCACTAGCATGGTTCACATCGGGGCTCAAATAGGCAAAGTCCACAAGGTGAGGTTCGAAAACTCCTTTTTGTTGAATGGTTTGACTATCTCCAATATCAATACGATGGGGCATGCGATCAGCAGAAATGATTACCAATGGAATATTGCTGTAAAATGCCTCCGCTACGGCAGGATAAAAATTGAGCAAGGCAGAACCCGAGGTACAAACTACAGCTGTGGGGCTATTGAGTTGTTGCGCCATTCCCATGGCAAAAAATGCCGCCGAGCGTTCATCTACAATACTGTAAGTCTTAAAGAAAGGATTTTCGACAAAACCGTTGGTTAGCGGAGCATTTCGAGACCCCGCACAGATCACGATGTGTTGGATGTCCTTCATTTCACAGAATTGGACAACCGTCTGGGCTATCGGTATCTCCGGATATTTAATCGATCTACTCCCTGAACTATTCATTTTCATCGCCTTGCAAAAATACAAAACACAAAGGGATTGATCCCCTTAAAAATATTAAAGGGCCGCCAACAAGGTTTTGGATTTGTTGTGTGTTTCCACCCACTCTTTTTCGGGATCACTGTCTTGGGTAATTCCTGCCCCAACATATAGGACTAAAGCCTTTGGAATCATTTGCGCACAGCGAAGATTGACAAACAAATCCATTTGATCCTCCCCCATTACGGGACCCAAAAATCCAGTGTAATAGGCACGATCAAGATTTTCGTGTTTGGCGAGAAAACGCATACCTTCCTCGACAGGAATCCCTCCTACTGCTGGGGTGGGGTGCAATTTTTTTAACAATGCTGTTGTATTGATGTTTTGTGCTTCCACCGACAATTCATTGCACAAATGCACCAAGTTACCTGCCCTTCGGGTAAAAGTTTCGGAACATTGGATCACTTGCGATGGAAAAAGTGCTTCCAAATCTGCATGTAAAGTATCTCTGACCCAGCCTTGTTCTGTTTTTTCTTTTTCACCCCAATGATATTCCTCTTTGGAATTATAGGGTAAAGTTCCTGCAAGTGCCATGGTAGTGAGCCGACGAGACTGAAGTGAAAAAAGCTGTTCGGGGCTGGCTCCTATCCATGTCTCTCCCTTTGGGTGATGCCAAAAATAGACCATCGCTCGGGGATAAAGCCTTAGTAAATGGGTAAACAGTTTCAGAGCATCGACCTCCCGTTTTTGGGTTATTTTTCTGGCCACTACCAGTTTTTTAAGGTGACCCGATGCAATGGCTTTTTTAGTTTCATTTACTACATTTATAAATGATGTCTTTTTTTCTAAATCTATATAAGGTTCAACCTCCTTTCCCATAAAATTGGGGGGGTTGTAGTCAAATTGCAAATGATTTTTATCGGAAATATAGACCGCAGGCAGTGGAGTATCAAAACGACTCATGACAAAACCTTTGATTTTTAAATCAGTAGTGTAGGTCAATGGGGCATCCTCTTGGTGATGACAATGTACGGTCTTGTCATTTGGCAATCTGTAAAACACAAAAGCTTGTTCCGCTGACAAAAGCTGGCTAAAAACTTCTTCTAAACCGGGCTTACTCATTTATTTTTTGGGTCGGGAGAAAGTAGATAGTTTACAATGGGATATCAAATTGTCCTCTTCGTCTGTTACCCTGATTTCCATCAACTGAATGTTTTTTCCCATACGCAAGGGTTTGGCAGTAGCAGTTACATATCCACTGCTTACGCTTTTTAGGTGATTGGCGGAGATTTCAATCCCAACGGTAGAGATGGAAGGGTCTCTACTCAAGACTGGAACTGCTGAACTGCCCACTGTCTCGGCCAAAGCCACCGTTGCTCCTCCATGGAGGACACCGTGTATCTGGTGTACTTTGGGGGTAACAGGCATTCGTGCGGAAAGAAAATCTTCTCCAACATCGATAAACTCTATTTCCAAAGTTTCCATTAAGGTACCTTTTACAAAGGAATTGCAAATCTCGAGTACTTTTTCTTTATCCATCATAACAAGTTAAAAAATAAAAACCTTCCGTCGGTTGGGACGGAAGGTTTTGTTATAAAATCTAGAATCAAAATCAGTCCTTTACTTCTTCGAAGTCAACGTCTTGGACATCATCTCCACCCTTGGCGTCATCTTTTGCTTCGGGATTGGGCGGTGGAGTTGCTCCCTCTGCGCCTTGACCTGCCTCTGCTTGTGCTTTGTACATTTCTTCTGAAGCATTTTTCCAAGCCTCATTTATTTTTTCCAAGGCCTCGTCGATGGACGTCAAATCTTTAGACTCATGGGCTTTTTTCAACCCTTCCAAAGCAGCCTCAATCGGTGCTTTTTTATCTTCAGAAAGCTTGTCTCCAAATTCCTTCAATTGCTTTTCTGTTTGAAAAATCATTTGATCCGCACTGTTGAGTTTGTCCACCTCTTCCTTGGCTTTTTTATCGCTTTCGGCATTGGCTTCGGCCTCTTGTTTCATTTTTTCGATTTCC
Source organism: Bacteroidota bacterium (assembly GCA_009936675.1). GTDB lineage: Bacteria > Bacteroidota > Bacteroidia > Flavobacteriales > Flavobacteriaceae > UBA8316. The sequence goes on along the minus strand of JAACDY010000042.1, from coordinate 3,915 downwards.
TCTTCGGTCAGACCTGAAGAAGCTTCAATACGGATATCTTGGGATTTTCCTGTGGCTTTGTCAGAAGCACTAACTTTGATGATACCGTTGGCATCAATGTCAAAAGTAACCTCAATTTGAGGAGTACCTCGAGGAGCTGGTGGGATTCCGTCTAAGTGGAACCTACCGATGGTTTTATTGTCAGACGCCATGGACCGTTCTCCCTGGAGTACGTGAATTTCTACTGAGGGCTGATTGTCTGCTGCGGTAGAAAAAACTTGCGACTTTTTGGTTGGTATGGTGGTATTGGCGTCGATGAGTTTGGTCATCACGCTTCCCATGGTTTCGATCCCCAAAGACAATGGAGTAACATCAAGAAGCAAAACATCCTTTACGTCTCCAGTCAAAACACCTCCTTGGATGGCAGCACCAATGGCAACTACTTCGTCGGGGTTTACTCCCTTGGAAGGTTTTTTACCAAAAAATTTCTCTACTTCTTCCTGAATGATTGGGATTCGTGTAGATCCTCCTACCAAGATTACTTCATCTATATCTCCAGTTGAAAGTCCTGCATCGTCTAAAGCCTTTTTTACAGGAGCCATAGACCTTTTGACCAATTGGTCAGAAAGTTGCTCAAACTTGGCTCTCGTCAAAGTGGTTACTAAGTGTTTTGGTCCAGATGCGGTTGCCGTAACATAGGGTAAATTGATTTCGGTTTGTGCTGAGGAAGACAATTCAATTTTGGCTTTTTCAGCAGCCTCTTTCAGGCGTTGAAGTGCCATGGGGTCTTCTCTCAAGTCGATTTGCTCGGCCTTCTTAAAATCATCGGCAAGAAAATCAATCAATACTTGGTCGAAATCATCCCCTCCCAAATGGGTGTCACCATTGGTGGCCAAAACTTCAAAAACACCATCGCCCAATTCAAGAATGGAAATATCAAAAGTTCCTCCCCCCAAATCGTAAACGGCAATTTTGCTGTCGCCAGCACTCTTCTTATCCAACCCAAAGGCCAATGCAGCGGCAGTGGGTTCGTTGATGATCCTCTGAACTTTAAGTCCGGAAATCTCTCCTGCTTCTTTGGTGGCTTGACGTTGGGCATCATTAAAATAAGCTGGTACAGTAATTACTGCCTCGCTGACGTCTTGCCCAAGGTAATCCTCTGCTGTTTTTTTCATTTTTTGCAAAATCATAGCAGAAAGTTCTTGGGGAGTGTACAAGCGACCGTCAATATCGATTCTTGGGGTATCATTGTCTCCTTTAACCACTTTGTAAGCCACGGTTTTGGCCTCTTTAGAAGATTCGGAGAATTTGTTGCCCATAAATCTTTTTACGGATGCAATCGTTTTGGTGGGATTGGTCACTGCTTGTCTTTTGGCAGGATCACCCACTTTTATCTCGCCTCCCTCAACAAATGCGATAACAGAGGGAGTGGTTCTTTTGCCTTCGGCATTGGGAATGACCACGGGTTCGTTTCCTTCCATTACAGAAACACATGAGTTGGTAGTTCCTAAGTCGATTCCTATTATTTTACTCATAATTCAATTTTATTTAAAAACCTATTGTTCAAGCATTGTGCCATAATGATATCTCTGACACCTTGTCATATCGATTCAAGGGATTGAAAAAAGTTTTACGACATCAAGCAAAAAAAACTATTTTTACAATCTTATGTCAAAAGCAATTGAAAATTACACCCGAATTACCACCTTGACGCTATCAGAAATGAAAGCCAAAGGAGAAAAAATTGCCATGCTTACCGCCTATGATTACACCATGGCAGGGATTGTTGACAAAGCGGGTATTGATGTAATATTGGTGGGGGATTCGGCTTCGAACGTGATGGCAGGTCATGAAACGACTTTGCCCATTACGCTAGATCAGATGATCTACCACGCTGCCAGTGTTGTGCGAGGAGTAGAACGTGCATTGGTGGTGGTTGATCTTCCCTTTGGCACCTATCAGGCCGATTCCAAAGAGGCCTTGCGCTCAGCAATCAGAATTATGAAAGAGGCTGGAGCCCATGCGGTCAAACTCGAAGGTGGCAGTCAAATTCAAGATTATATAGAACGTATTCTCCAAGCTGGTATTCCAGTTATGGGACATCTGGGCTTGACGCCTCAATCCATCTATAAATTTGGAACCTATACCGTCAGAGCCAAAGAAGAAGCGGAAGCAGAACAGTTGATCCATGATGCTCAAATGCTTGAAAAAGCGGGTTGTTTTGGTATTGTTTTGGAAAAAATTCCTGCAAAGTTGGCCGAAAAAGTTGCTCAAATGGTGAATATTCCCATCATTGGAATTGGTGCTGGAGCCCAAGTAGATGGTCAAGTTTTGGTATTGAATGACATGTTGGGGATGAACAAAGAATTCAGCCCACGCTTTTTGCGCCGTTACCTCAACCTCGATGAGGAAATTTCCAAAGCCGTGAAAAGTTATACGACCGATGTTAAAAAACAAGATTTTCCCAACCACAAAGAACAATATTAGCCCCGCCACCCATCGTACTCAATATACTATACGAAGACAATCACCTCATAGCGGTCAACAAAGTCGCTGGTGATTTGGTTCAAGGAGATCGAACGGGAGATCAACCCCTGGTCGATAAGGTCAAGGCCTACATTAAAAAAAAATATAACAAACCTGGAGCTGTATTTTTAGGAGTCATCCATCGGCTGGATCGACCCACCAGTGGGGTGGTTCTTTTTGCAAGAACTTCCAAAGCCTTAACGCGAATGAATCAACAGTTCAAAGAACGCATGACTCACAAAACCTATTGGGCCATTGTATACCCAGGAATGAATCCACCAACTGCTTCCCTGACCCATTGGCTGAAAAGAAACACAAAAATGAACAAGTCTTTTGCCCACGATAGTGAAGTCAATGATTCCAAAAAAGCGGTGCTCCACTACAAAAAGTTAAAGGACTTGGATCGCTATACAGTCCTGGAAATTACACTCGAAACTGGAAGACATCACCAAATCAGAAGTCAATTGACACATATTGGCTTTCCCATCAAAGGGGATCTTAAATACGGTGCCAAGAGAAGTAATCCCGATGGTAGTATCGATTTGCATGCACGATCATTGACCATCGATCATCCCACTACTAAAGAAAGAATTAATATCGTTGCCCCTCCTCCGGCTAGACCACAATGGAACTTCGCTCTTTCCGATTGATGAGTTTGGCTTTTTCGCGAATGATTTCACCCACTGGTCGATTTTCTATTTTACTTTCCAACCAAGACAAAACATCGAGGTATAAAAAGGCACGTCGCTCGTAGGGATCATCTTCATATTGTTTTAACTCCTTGTGGAGTTTGACAAAAGCGGCCTTAAGCTCATGGGGATAAATATCGCCCAGTGACCGAACAAAACGAATCATGGCTTTTTGCACTTCGTGCAGGTCATCCATTTTGATTAGGAACTTATAAGTTTCACGCAGGTGGGCTTCCAGATGATAGTCAAAACCAGCTTCATAATGTGCAACCACACTGAGCACTCGGGTAAAACAAAGTAAATCTTCCCGCATCCTCAAATGCTTGTTGTTGATGATTTTATTTAAGTAAACAATACTATTTTCGTAATCTTCTAGACCAAAATACAAACAAGCAATCTTGTAGTACAACATCATCACATGATGGGGGTCAATCTGGTTTTTGAATTTTTCAATACCATGAATTACCTCGGAAATGACACTAAGACCTTCCTTGAATTCTCCTTGAAGGAAATACATATTAAACCGATTGTTAAAGGAGTATAAAAAACTCAGGGCGGCCAAATTGTCATTTTTTGGAAATTCCTCTGAATCTATCCTAACCAACATATTGTGAAGGGTCTCCTTAAACTTTTCGGGATATTTGATCAAGGCCAAGGATTCCATCAAAAAATTATTCCCCTTGAGATAAAAAACAGGGTGGATGGAAATCATCTCCGTATT
>JAACDY010000223.1 GCA_009936675.1 Bacteroidota bacterium | reverse complement strand
TTACATCCCAACGGAGCAATTTTTGCCAGAGGCGCTTGTGACGATAAGGGGCAAATGTTGATGCATCTCAAAGCGGTTGAGCTTTTAAAGAAAAACAACACCCTCAAAAATAACATCAAATTCGTAATTGAAGGGGAAGAAGAAGTGGGCAGCGATCACTTGGAAAAATTCATTACTGATCACAAAAGTATGTTGCAATCGGATATTATACTCATCTCTGATACTGGAATCAACAGTATTGAAAATCCTGCAATCACAACAGGCTTAAGGGGGTTGAGTTATATGGAGGTTAGCGTAACTGGCCCCAACAGAGACCTGCATTCTGGCCTCTATGGCGGAACGGTGGCCAATCCTATTAATGTATTGTGTGATATGATTGCTTGCCTTCACGATGAAAACAAAAGGGTAAACATTCCTGGTTTTTATGATCAAGTGGAAGAAATTTCTGAATCGGAGCGAAGGAAAATGAATGAGAATGGTACAGATGAAAATAGTTTTAAAGCTTCTATAGGAATCGAAGCTGTAATGGGTGAAAAAGGATTCACCACTCTGGATCGCAGATCAATTCGTCCAACACTCGACGTCAATGGAATATGGGGCGGTTACACTGGCGAGGGAGCCAAAACAGTCATCCCCAGTCAGGCCCATGCAAAAATCTCTATGCGATTGGTACCTCACCAAGATTGGCAAAATATCAGTCAATTGTTTGAGCAACACTTTAAAGCAATTACACCCAAAGGGGTAAAAGTTAAAGTTACCACCCACCATGGGGGCAACGCCTATGTCACACCTACTAATTCTTTGGCTTATAAGGCGGCCGAAAAGGCCTATAAGGATGTTTTTGGAGTTGTTCCTCATGCCAAGAGAGATGGTGGGAGTATTCCCATTGTTCCCATGTTCGAAAAAGTTTTGGGAACTAAAACTTTACTCATGGGCTTTGGTTTTGACAGTGATGCAATTCATTCACCCAACGAACACTATGGTATTGACAATTTCCTCAAGGGCATTGAAACCATTGCCCTTTTTCATCCTTATTTCTCGGACTTATACCAAGATCAATAAAACTTAACTTTTAAGTATAAAAAGGTCTGAGGCAATGCCATCTGTCAGAAATTTGGCCTTTTTAGAAACTTTCAATGCATCTCCGTCCCAATAAACCCTTTGGTCGATCAGATGATTTTCCACCTGCTTTTCCAAGTAATCCGAATAGTGTTTCCCAAAAGTCTCATTGATTTTTTGCAATGAAACCCCCCAAGAGGTTCTCAAACCCGTCATTAAATACTCATTAAAAGCATCATGGGTATTCAATATCTCAGATTGAGCGGGCAAAATTCCCTGATGAATGGAATGTAAATATTTTATATTATTGGACGGATTCCAACTTCTCGTTCTTTTTCCATCGTAGCTATGGGCTGCAGGGCCAATTCCCATATAGGCTTTGCCTTTCCAATAATTGGAATTGTTTACTGCAATGAAACCTGGCTTACTAAAATTAGAAAATTCATAGTTTTCATATCCAGCTTCCTCCATCCTATAAACCATCCAATCATATTGACTCTTAACTAAATCCTCTTCTAAGAGTTGTATCTTTTTATTTTTCACCTGATGCGCCAACACCGTTTGGGGCTCGACGGTAAGGGCATAACTCGAAAGATGGGGAACATCAAAAGACAAAGCTTGGTTCAAATTTTTTTTCCAGTTGGAAAGATCACTAGAAGGAGTACCATAAATTAAATCAACAGAAAAGTTGTCAAAAAGCTGTGCCGTCCACTCAATGGTTTTGATTCCTTGAACTGCGTTGTGAATTCTATTCATCAACTTCAATTCACTATCCAAAAAGGACTGAATGCCAATGCTTAATCGATTAATTCCGATGGAAGACAAGGCTTCTAAATATTCAAAAGAAACATCATCTGGATTGACCTCTATGGTAATTTCAATATTATCCCAAAGTTTAAAATTTTTAGTAACCACGCTGATCAATTTTTCGACAGATGCAGGGGATAACAAGGAGGGAGATCCTCCTCCAAAATAAATACTTTCAAGCGCACCAGGCCACTGCTCGACTCTCAATTCAATCTCTTTTTCAAAAGCTTGAAGCATTTCATCTTGATGTTTCAATTGGGTGGAAAAGTGAAAATTACAGTAATGACAAGCTTGACGACAAAAAGGAAAATGAAAATAAATACTGGCCATTAACCTGATTTTACTTTTTTGGGATTTTGATTGACATAGGCTTGCCAACCAGTATAGTTTTTGGTTTTTTCGGGTCTACCCTGGTTGAAAAAGTGGCATACGGCTGCAGCCAAACCATCGGTGGCATCAAGGTTTTTGGGTAATTCTTTAATCTTAAAAAGACTTTGCAACATTTTGGCGACCTGCTCCTTTGAAGCATTTCCATTTCCAGTAATTGCCATTTTTATTTTTTTGGGGGAATATTCGGTAATCGGAACTTCACGATACAAGCCAGCAGCCATAGCGACCCCCTGAGCCCTACCCAGTTTGAGCATAGATTGAACATTTTTGCCAAAAAAAGGAGCTTCAATCGCTATTTGGTCCGGATGATATTCCTGAATAAGCCCAAGGGTTCTTTCGAAAATTTGCTGAAGTTTCAGGTAATGATTGTCATATTTTTTCAATTGGAGCTCATGCATTTGAATGAGGTTCATCTCCCCTTTCTCAACCCTTATCAATCCAAACCCCATGATGGTGGTTCCCGGGTCGATTCCCAAAATGATTTGATCTTCTAAACTCATTCAACGGGCTGAGCCCTGATTTGTATCGGTAGGGTAAACTGAGTGTCAACATAGACCCCTACATTAGTTTTGGTTGCCGGAAGTGCCTGAGGTAAATTGGCGACTGCATCATTTAAAGTAGTCTCTAAGTCGAGCAATGCTTCCAAAACGCTATTGGGAATCTCAGCCTCCAACAAGCTAATAACACCTTTCTTGTCGACCTTTAGTGTTAAAATAATATTTTCGTCCAGTGGAAAAGTAGCCACAAAATTCGCATCGAAAATAGACATCAACAATTGTTCTGAAATGATATTTTGAAAACAATCCAATTGATCTTCTTTTTCAAGAGATTCACACTCAGGAAAACTGGGAGCTTGGTCTTTTTTTGTCCAACTTGACGCTTTTTTAATCTCCTTACTGGAAACAGTTGTCGACTCGAACAAGTCACATGAGGTCAATTGAAAAACTAAGAGAGGAATTAAGAATAGTTTGAAAAATATTTTTCTTTCCATGGTGTGTGATTTAATGGATTCATAAAAATACGAACTTTTAAACTATTTATTATTTAAACATTTTTATTTTTAAGAATAGAAAAATCGAAAACCTCAAATTTAAAAATGGATTTAGTACTTATCATTATTGGAATTTTACTCATTATTATCGGCCTAATCGGAAGTTTTGTGCCGGTCATCCCTGGCCCCATCACTGCTTGGGTGGCTTTATTAATTTTATATCAGACTTCTTTTGTGTCAACAGATTTTACTTTTTTAGCCATTACACTTTCAATTTCCATTGGAGTTTTTATTTTGGATTACTTTATACCGATTATTGGGGCCAAAAAATTTGGGGGAACAAAATCAGGTATTATTGGGGCTACTGTGGGATTGATAGCTGGATTAATATTTTTGGGGCCATTAGGGATTTTCTTGGGAACTTTCTTGGGTGCATTGGTGGGAGAACTGATTCATGACCCCGATGACAAACGCACCGCTGTCAAAGCCGCCACTGGCTCATTGATTGGTTTTTTAACTGGAGTATTCCTAAAGTTTTCAATAACTGTCCTGTTCGGCTATTATTTCTTTAAAATTTTGTGGGAAAATCGCTTACTGTTATAATTTATGAGTGCCCCCTAACTTTAAAAATTCAATCAAACCACAACACTATATTTATTTAATGAAATTGTAATGTTGTTGGAGAAATAGGGCATTGCCTAATTCTCTATTCTTTAAGCTATGGGGGATCACTTCATAAAATTAATTTTTGGGTATTAGATAAATGTTTTTCTTTGGCGATTGTTAAATCTCCAATAGGACTTATTTCAACCTTGAGAGGTTGATATGTTGACCACCCAGTTTTTTTAGAACCAAAATTATTGATTCTAATGTAGTTGGGATAATCCGTTGCATCCAACTGATTGTTATATGCATGGCGAAATTCATAAAAGTTACTTGACAATTTTTGAATTCTATACAAATGCTTCATTAAAATATCTTTGGTCAGATCTTCAACCGGTTCCTTCAAATCATGAACACCCATTAAAAACATATCATTGATATGAAGGGCAGTGACCATTTCGCAGTCTTCACTGGGCAATTGATAAAGCGGAGCACCAGATTTCTTTCTTTTGATGGCCTCACAAAAACTTACTACCTCCTCTTTAAAATCTTGGTTCTCATCTCTGTAGATCAAGACATGATGGTTTTTTCTCAAATTTACATATTGATCGATATCGTTTTTGAGTTTTATGGCTGAGTTAAGTGCCTCCCGAATTCTCACCTTTTTTACAGGAACTGGATCACCATTTTTATTGGGAAGGAATACCTTGGTCTTTTTGGAACCATTGACATAATTCTTAAAAAAAACTTGTTGAGGTGAAAAAGTATAAGCATCGGAAAGATTAGCATTTCTTAGAACCTTAAGAACGGCATTCTTCACATTCAAGTCAACTATTTTTTCCACTTGTCCCATCGTTCTAATACTCTCCAATGGCTTTCTAATATGATAGGCCGTTTTGAGATTGGGCGGTGTTCGTTTGCCGTAAATGGATTCCTTATGTAAAGAACCTCTCGGGGCAAAACCTCTGTTGCTGATAGTTATATCACCAGATTTATAATTTACTTTTTTGGTGGTATAAAAACGATCCTGTTTCTTATGGGCTAATAACATGGAATTAAGAAAATAAATCACTTCATTTCTAAAATCATCGTGTGGAATAGGGAAAAGAGGAGTTTTTTTTCGAGAGGAATATTTATTTCTACTCGACAATTCGATCAGATAATCGTAATCTCTTATGGCCACTATATATGATTTGAGACCGTAATTTCTATGATCTTTATACCTAAATTTCTCATTGGAGGAATCGATGATTTTATCTAAAGAAAAAGCATGAATCAGATGGTCGGTAGTGTAATCTGCTGCTATGGATACCTTAACACAGACCTTACTCAAAAGACATGCGACTTCCCGGCATACAAAATTGGGATCATCCAATTGATTCTTGATGTAATTTCTTCGGTAGTATCTTTTGACAAACTTTCTGAATTTTTTCTGGTTGGTGGGATAATTGATACTATTGGAAAATAAATCTGCCGCTCGATCAACTACCTTTTCCCATTGTTCGGGATCATCACTAAAAAAATCATGGGGTGATTTTTCATCCAATTTTTCAGCAAAGTAACTGTAACACAGTGTTTTGTTTAGAGAATTGTCATTGAGTGACTTTGACCAAGGATGAATTTACACCACCTTGATATTGTCCGTAAATAAGGTATCCATCGGTATGGGTTCGCCGCTGTATGGGCAAATTCCACTACACTCCTCCCACAACTCCATTTTTAATAGGTTGAGTTCCGTGAGATTCTCAGACAATGATCCAATTCTACTGAAATAACGGCTTCGATTTTTTGCTACCCTTTTTTTGTCCAAGCGATAGATAAACCGTTGAAATTTATTGGTTTTAAGATTGGTGTTAAGTTCCACCTTAATTTCATCAATGACCCCATATTTATCGATAACCGAATTGATGATTTTTCGGGCTTGAAAAAGGGTGTTCTTTAAAAGTGGATTTTTAAAATCGTTGATTTCTTTATCCTCTTTTGCTCCAAAAGGAAATTTTTTATGAATTGTGAAATCAGAGTTCTGAACTTGTAAGCCATACAGTTTCTTGATTTGAAAATCTGAAAACTGCATTTCATCAAGTAGAAATTCTTTGAGTTTGGTAAGAAAACCATTTCTCACATTTTGTCTGTAGAGGCTAACAACTTTATTAATAATGAATTGAATGTCGGTCTCTTCGATGTTATCCCAAACACTACTCAAGCTGTTTTTAACACCTCCTAGGACAACTGAAAGTTGATAACTCACTCCTCTTTGGAGAAAATAAAGAATGTTTTTGGCTGCTTTTTCACTGATTGGGGCATATCTTTTATCCACCTCCACCTTTGCAATTTTCTCTGCAGCGACGTTTCCTAAACCCCATTTTTGTTGTGCATGGGTTTGCAACCGATCACTGTTGCTAAAAAAGTACAATGCGTGCCAAATGTCTTTACGTTTGGAAAAAGGCAGATCGAACCAGTCCATACCAAAAATATCTTCGTCAGAAAGTCTACTGTTTAGCCTAGAGCCATAAATGACATCATTGTTTTTTTTGTTGAACTGTGAATTTCTTGCATCAAGTAACTGCTTAATTTCCCTGAACTTGAATCGGCTGTTGGCCATGAAAAAACGATAAATTTTTTCACTTTCTTCGTAGGACAGGCAACCTCCGTCTTTTTTGATGGTATTAATCCATTTGTAAGCCAATAAATCTTGATACACAAGGTTGGAAATAGCGCATCGGGATTTATTGGGTTCGAATGTACATTTACCAACCTTGTGTTTTTGAGAGCGAAGCGGCTTTTGAAAAAAAACAGCACCTTTGGTAACAGAGTTCACCTCAGGATTACCAATTAATTCATTTCTTAATTCTTCATTCAACTCGCTATGAAAAGTAGTTTGTTTGTTCCAAATGATGTGAGCCTCTTCGATATACATTTCCCTATTGACAAATCTATTTCTGATTCTCTCTCTCTCCTTTTTGTACGAAACATTTTCGGGAGGCAAAAGTGAATTGAAGTATTGACCCAAAGTTTCTTCACCCATTTTTCTTTCTAAATCTTTAATCCCAAGCCGATTAAATTGAGGGATTCCCGTAAACAAAGTATTGGTTTTAGAATTAGTATTTCTCTTTCCAAAAGGAAATCCTCTTCTCTTTAGTATGTGATAATAAATCCGACCCAACTCATGCAGGCTAATTTCTTCATCGACAGCTTTGGCCCTCAAGTGATAGGGGTTCAATTTCATCCAATCAATAAACTCTTTTCTTTGAAAACAAGTTTTGAAAGCCTCTTTTTGGATATGAGACTTTTTTAAGGGACACATTCCGTGAGCAACCAGAAGTTTTATCAGAAATTTCTTACGTCTACTTTTGCGACTATATCCCATTCGTTTGGAACGGTATTGAGTCCGCAATGAATTTTTGGAAACCTCCCTATATCCTGATCCATAATTCTCAGAACCGACAGGAAAAACGTAGGTTCCCATATCTTTAACCCTTTTAGAATCATTGTCAATTAGGGTCCAACCTATGGCTCCAACATCTAAAGAAAGTCCTAGTAAATTTGACATATTTTCAGGGTTTATTTAACTTTGGGTTTCAATCTTATCACAATAAGGCTAAATGCCGTAGATGAAATCTTAAATCCCGCTTCGGTGGGATTTTTTATGATTGCTCTTTTTCAATTTGAAAATGGAAATCCAAAAGAAGATCATAGAATACCCAAAGCAAATGTTTGGGATCTTGATAATTAGTTTTCAACCTTTAAACATTTTTATAGGCGAACTCTAATGAAAATGATTTTATATCCTCCAAGGAAAGTTCCTTGTGATCGAGATATTTTTTTTGATATGCTTTTTTTACAGCAGTGTAGTGATTCGATGCTCCGAGTTTTTCAAACAGACCCCGCCACACGGAATCGCATTTGTCACTTTTTACATCTAGGAGTTTTCTAATTTCATCGCAACTTAGACCT
>JAACDY010000222.1 GCA_009936675.1 Bacteroidota bacterium | reverse complement strand
CGATTCTTTGGATACCGTTGAACTAATTATGGAATTCGAGAAAGAATTTGACATTCAGATTCCAGATGACCAAGCTGAGAACATCGCAACAGTAGGTCAAGCCATTCAATTTATTGAACAAGCAAAGTAAAATTTGGCTTAAATGAAACCAAGACGTGTAGTTATTGCCGGATTGGGAGCCTTAACTCCTATAGGAAACTCCCTCCCCGCATATTGCCAGGGTTTATTATCAGGCACCCGCGGTGCCGCACCCATCCCCCATTTTGATGCCTCAAATTTCAAAACCCAATTCGCTTGTGAGCTAAAAGACTTCGATCCCCTCAATTTTATGGATCGAAAAGAGGCCCGAAAGTGTGATCGATTTGCACAGTATGCGCTGGTGTCCTCTGACGAAGCCATAGCTGACGCAGGTTTGGATTTTGACAAAGAAGACAGAGATCGAATTGGAGTGATTTGGGGCGCTGGAATTGGCGGCTTGGAGACGTTCCAAAACGAAGTATTAAATTTTGCCGCAGGCGATGGATCGCCTCGTTTCAATCCTTTCTTCATTCCTAAAATGATATCGGATATCGCTCCAGGACTTATTTCGATGAAACACGGATTGAGGGGGCCCAATTTTGCCACCGTATCGGCCTGTGCCTCTTCATCAAATGCTATGATCGATTCTCTGAATTACATTAGGATGGGCTATGCAGATATCATTGTCTCTGGAGGGTCTGAAGCCGCAGTTACTATAGCTGGAATTGGTGGTTTCAATGCCATGCATGCCTTATCCACCAGAAACGATGATCCCAAAACTGCATCACGTCCCTTTGACAAGGATCGAGATGGCTTTGTATTGGGAGAAGGTGCTGGTGCACTGATCCTAGAAGAATACGAGCACGCCAAAGCCAGAGGAGCAAAAATTTATGCAGAACTGGCAGGAGGAGGACTATCCGCCGATGCCCACCACATGACCGCACCCCACCCAGAAGGTATAGGAGCCAAAAAAGTGATGGTGAATTGTTTGCGAGATGCCGGGCTTAATCCCGAAGATGTGGATGCCATAAATATGCACGGAACCTCCACCCCACTGGGAGATGTAGCCGAAACCAATGCTGTAAAAGCCGTTTTTGGAGATCATGCATACAACATCAACATTAACTCGACCAAGTCCATGACAGGTCACCTCCTTGGTGCCGCAGGAGCCATTGAAGCCATTGCCTCTATCATGGCCATCAAGAACGGCATCGTTCCGCCTACCATCAATCACCAAACGGCTGATGACCAATTGGATCCCAAAATTAATTTTACCTTGGGACAGCCCCAGAAAAGAACAGTTGACGTTGCTCTATCCAATACCTTCGGATTTGGTGGGCACAATGCCTGTGTTATTTTCAAAAAAATTAGCTAATTTAGAATGTGAATATTTTAGGCCACTTTCTGAAATCATCAAATGAAGATGTGATGTTTTTCAGTAAGCTTAAAAAAATTACTACCCTAAAAGCCTACAATAAAAACGTCTATCGCACTGCTTTTACCCATCGATCCAAAAACTTGAAGGACGTTGATGGACATTTGATCAATTTTGAAAGACTTGAATTTTTGGGGGATTCGATACTCAGCATTGTGGTTTCCTCCTTTCTATACGATAAATTTCCATTTGCAAAAGAGGGGACATTGACTAAGTATAGGGCAAAAATTGTCAGTCGTGAAAATCTGAATCAAATTGGACTAAAAATAGACTTGGTTAATTTCTTAGACCAAAAAAGCAAAGTGAATTTTGGAAAGAACATTCACGGCAATCTGCTAGAAGCTTTGATTGGTGCTGTTTTCGTTGATAGAGGCTATAAAAAATGTAGTGCTTTTGTGATGAAAAAAATCTTGGGAGAACATGTTGATATCAATCAACTACAACACACTGTACTGAATTATAAAGGATTTTTGATCGAATGGGGACAGAAAACAAAAAAGAGTGTAAAGTTTAAAACCAATACAGACAACGGACTGGATCCAGAGTTTAATTATACCACCCAAATTTTCTTGGATGACAAACAAATTGTCAAGGCAAGGGGTGTCTCCAAGAAAAAGTCTGAGGAAAAAGCTGCCAAACGAGCCTTCCACGCCATGAATATCAAATCAAAGATACATGGCTAAAGTCAAAAGTTATATTTTGGATGAAATCGAAGAAGACGATTTTTCTCTGATTGCTCTTCACAGCAGTTGCGAAGCTTATTATCTTGCTTTTTTACTCAACTCCAATTGCCAGTGCCAATTTGCCCAGAAAAAAAAGAAAAAAGAAGGTGCCGAAGCAGATCACATCTTTGAAAGTTATGAGTGGATCGACCCCATCAAGGGTATTGAAATTCGACTCTTTTCCAATCGATATTTGAAATTTCAAAAGGATGTTCAAAAGGGCAGCAGCTTATTCGATTTACCTGAAACAAAAGAATTATATTTGATGCAGGATTTAAAAGAGGTTGACTACATCATAAAAATTGATTCAGGTATAGATGACCTAGTGATGATAGATAGCATAGAATCCATCGATCAAGTTTCTTATCGGTATTTGATTGACCAAAGTCAATTAAAAATTGATTCAAGGCTAAATTTATATTAATGAATAACAGAAAAAAAACCAAAATAGTCGCCACCCTAGGCCCAGCATCAGACAAGGTTGAGGTAATGGAAGAAATGATTCTTTCGGGCGTTGATGTCTTTCGAATCAATTTTTCTCATGCCGAACACGGAGAAGTTGCCAAAAGGATCAAAATCATCCGTGAACTGGGAGAGAAACTGGGTTCCAATACTTCTATTTTGGCTGACCTTCAAGGGCCGAAATTGAGGGTTGGAGTGGTAGAAGAAGGAACTGTTGTAGCCCCTGGAGATCAAATTACATTTCTCAATGGTGAGCCTTTTGTGGGGAACAAAGAAAGGGTATATATGAATTACGACAATTTCTCCAAAGACGTTAAACCCGGAGAGAGGATATTGTTGGATGATGGTAAGCTTATTTTTGAGATCATTTCGACCGATAAAAAAGCAAAAGTTAAAACCGAAGTAATTCAAGGAGGGAAATTGAAGTCTAAAAAAGGGGTCAACCTTCCCAATACAAAAATATCATTGCCCGCTCTGACCAAAAAAGATGTGATCGATGCCGAATTTGCCATCAAACAAAAAGTGGATTGGATTGCCTTGTCTTTTGTAAGAAACAGCGAGGATATTTTAGATTTGAAAAAATTAATCGAAAAATACTCCGACCATAAAATCCCAATCATTGCAAAAATTGAAAAACCTGAGGGAATTGACAACATCGACAAAATCATTTCTTATTG
>JAACDY010000003.1 GCA_009936675.1 Bacteroidota bacterium | reverse complement strand
ATAGGTTAAGCCTTCTTTTTTACTTAGTAGAAAGGTTTCTTTACATCTTGGAGAGAGCTTTTCAATTTCACTTTGTAGTAATTCAGTTTTTTGATGGGTTAAACTTTCTTCTTCATCAAATACCAATTCATTTATTGCTTCAAAAAATTCTTTTTCAAATATCATCATTTTACCAGTGGTCCTCATCTGACTCAGAAATTTATTATAAATAGATTTATAGAGATAATTTTTAAAATTTTTAATTTCCGGTAACATTTTCCTGTTCTCCCAAATGTTAATCATTGTGTTCTTGACAATATCCATGGCCCCATCTTGGTCATTTGACAAACTATATGCATAAAGACACAAAGGTTTGTGATGATGATGCATCATAAAGCTTAAAGCTTGCTCATTCCCTTTCCTAAATTCTTTTAATAAAATTTTATCATTCGAAAAATCTATTTCCATACTTAATCAATTTTCTCCCATTTAAAAATAAATATAGTTTTTGGTGGGGTATTTTGATTTAAATGGGTTTATTTGATTATCCATCCATGTGAAAAAATTCAAATAAAAGAGAATACAGATACGCTTAATTATATATAAATTTAATAAGTCACTTAGAAAGTAATCAAAACATTTGTAATGCAAATTATCGAAAATCAAAAAAAATACGATGTTGTAATTGTTGGCTCTGGAGCTGGTGGAGGTATGGCTACCAAAGTTTTGGCAGATGCTGGTCTTAAAGTTGCCGTCGTAGAGGCAGGGCCTTATTTTGATCCTGCCAATCCCCAACAACAAACACAGCTCAAGTGGCCTTATGAATCCCCAAGAAGAGGGGCTGGCAACCATAGACCTTTTGGTGATTTTGACACCGCTTATGGAGGTTGGGAAATAGAAGGAGAACCCTATACCCATAGCGGAGATACCAAGTTCGATTGGTTTCGTTCCCGTATGCTCGGAGGAAGAACCAATCACTGGGGTAGAATATCTCTTCGATTTGGCCCTCGAGACTTTAAAGGAAAAGACCGGGATGGACTGGGTGAAAATTGGCCCATTGGTTATGACGATATCAAGCCCTATTATGACAAAGTGGATCAGCTACTTGGTGTATTTGGAACCAAGGAAAATATCCCCAACGAACCCGATGGATTCTTTTTACCCCCTCCCAAACCCAGATTACACGAACTCTATTTCATCAAAGGAGCAAAGAAGTCCCAAGTACCCGTTATTCCTGCCAGGCTATCTGTTTTGACCAAAAGAATTAATAATGACCGTGGCGTCTGTTTCTACTGTGGTCAGTGTAGCCGTTCTTGTTCGGTTTATGCAGATTTTTCCGCAGGTTCTTGTTTGATCTTTCCCGCCCAAAAAAGTGGTGGGCAAGTGGATTTATATGTCAACAGCATGGTCAAAAACGTTAATGTCGATGAAAATGGAAAAGCGACAGGGGTCAACTATGTGAGTAAAGACGATAAAAGAGAATACAGTATTAAAGGTAGAGTAGTTATTTTGGCAGCCTCCGCCTGTAGCACCGCACGAATTTTGTTGAATTCAAAAAGCAGTCAACACCCCAAAGGCCTTGGTAATTCTAGTAATTTGGTGGGGAAATATCTACACGACTCTACTGGTTCAGATCGCATGGCTTTTATCCCCGACCTGATGAACCGCAAGCGTTACAATGAAGATGGAGTTGGAGGAATGCACGTTTATACCCCTTGGTGGTTGGACAATAAAAACCTAAATTTTCCCAGAGGATATCACCTCGAAGTTTGGGGGGGTTTGGGAATGCCTTCTTATGGATTTGGCTTTGACCCCAACATGTTCAACAAATTTTTTGGAGAAAAAGTGGGAGGCTATGGAGATCATCTCCGTGCCGATGTAAAAAAATATTATGGATCTTTAGTTGGGCTCTCTGGAAGGGGAGAATCCATTGCCATGAAAGACAATTATTGTGAAATTGACCCTGATATCGTCGATGAATACGGTATTCCAGTTTTACGCTTTCACTACAAATGGTCAGATTTTGAAAAAAAGCAAGCCGTCCATATGCACGATACTTTCGAGGAGATTTTTGAAAATATGGGAGGTAAGATTTTGGGAGAAAGACCAGGGGCCGACAAAGACTTTGGTCTTCATACGCCCGGTAGAATCATACACGAAGTGGGAACGACCCGTATGGGCAGCGATCCCAAAACCTCAGTGGTCAACGAATTTGAACGTTTGCACGATGTAGACAATGTGTTT
>JAACDY010000221.1 GCA_009936675.1 Bacteroidota bacterium | reverse complement strand
TATCTGCTGTCCTAACTTCCCTAAATTACATATGTAAGACATTTGACACCTCCTTTCTATATTCGTTAGACATAGCTGTTGTCACAGCGTTAGATTCTCACTATAAATATAATAAGAAAAAATTTCTACCCATTATTTTACAATATTTTTTAGTGTCAATCCTTGAACTAAAATTGTAAACAAGACAATTACATAGGTCAGAAAAAGGATGAGGGCTTTTCCCTCCCCTATGTCGTCGGGGAGATTTAGCGCCAAGGCAACGCTCAATCCTCCTCTGAGTCCTCCCCAAGTGATGATCAAAGCGGTCTTCTTTTCAAATTTTTTGAACAGTGATAAAAAGGCTATGGGAATGCTTACCCCTATTCCTCTGGACACAACCACTAAAACAATGACCAAAAGGGAAATGGTGATAAATGGCATTTGGAAAGATTCAAAAATCATGATAATCTCCAATCCAATAAGAATGAATAAAATGGCATTTAAGGTTTCATCCAAAAGATGCCAAAATTTGTAAACATAATCGCCCATGGCTTTTTGAACGCCGTCCTGTTTATCGTCTATATCCAAATTTTGATTCAAAAATAATCCCATCATTACAACCCCTAAAACAGCGGAAAAGTGAAAATGATGAGAGATAATCGGCAGTAATAGAACCAATGAGATGGTGATTAAAACCTCCAATTCGGTATGTTCATTCTCAATGTATTTCAAAAGTTTTAGGCCAAAGTAACCCATTACACTTCCCAGAGCAATACCTCCTAGAACTTCGGTTACAAATAAGCCCCCCACTGCAGCAGCAGTGATATTTTCAACGCCATCTTGTTTGATATTCAAAAGGGTTAAAAAAACCACTACTCCAATACCGTCGTTGAAAAGAGATTCGCCAGCAATGCGGGTTTCGGTGATGGAGGACAAATTCATTTTTTTGATCATGGCCAAAACGGCGATGGGATCGGTGGGCGCTATCAAAGCACCGAACAAAAGACAATCAATATAAGTCAAGCCCAAATTGTTGAGTCCAAATAAAGGTTGCTCAACCAACCAATAAACTCCAGAACCAACGGCAAAGGTGGAGAAAATCACCCCAAAACTGGCCAAGAGTAGAATGGTCACTTTGTCTTTCAAAAGTTCATGAACGTTAACACTGATCGCTCCCGCAAAAAGCAAGAAGGGTAGCATTACATTGACCAGTAATTCGCTAAAGTCAAATTCCCTTGTAATTTCTGTTACCGTTTCAAACACCTGAGGAAAAACAATCCCGACCACGGTAACCACAATGGATAGACAAAGTGCTAAAATCATCAAACCTATGGTTTGAGGAAGCTTTAGAAGGCGGATGTTAATCAGCGTGAAAACAGCCGCTAATGTTATTAATATAGTAGATAATTCAAGAATGCCCATGATTAATAGTTTTCTTAAATATAACCTAAATATTTCTATACGTGCAAACGGTGAAGTTTAGAAATGTATTTGCCAATCATATCAAATTCCAAGTTCACCGTATCTCCTTTTTGGATTTGGTGGAAGTTGGTGTGTTCGTAGGTGTAGGGAATGATGGCCACAGAAAATTGATTCTGACCAGAGTTAACAACGGTCAGGCTGACGCCATTGACACAAATGGAACCTTTCTCTATGGTGATGTTGTTTTGATTTTGGTCATACTCGAAGTCAAAAAACCAGCTTCCTTCTCTAAAATCAACTCCGGTGCAATAACCGATTTGATCTACATGTCCTTGAACGATGTGTCCATCCAAACGACTGTTCATCATCATGGCTCTTTCGAGATTGATCAGATGACCCATTTTAATACTTCCAAGATTGGATTTTTCCAAAGTTTCTTGAATGGCGGTGACGGTATATTGATCAGTTGCTGTGTTCACTACTGTGAGACAAACACCGTTATGGGCCAAGCTTTGATCTATTTTTAATTCTTGGGTCAGACTACTTTCAAGGCTAATGTGAAGATTCTCTTGGTCTTTTTTTAAATCGACCACTTTCCCAAACGCCTCAATGATTCCAGTAAACATCAGTTAGATTTAATTACATTTGTGATGTAAAATTAGGAATAAAAGC
>JAACDY010000220.1 GCA_009936675.1 Bacteroidota bacterium | reverse complement strand
TGAATAGATTCTCTGATGTGGGTTGTATTTTTGTACCCCTCTTGATGGTTGAACCAATTGTGGGTGGGAGGATCTTTAAAGAACCAATGCTCGCTTCCACAATGATTGGGAATGAGATCCATAATGATTTTGATTTCTTTTTGGGCAGCTTTATCAACGAGCTCTTTAAATTTTTTATTGGTTCCGAATCGGGGATCTACCCTGTAATAGTCGGTGGTAGAATATCCGTGGTAAGAAGCTTTCTCCATATTGTTTTCGAGGGCTGGATTCAGCCAAATGGCTGTAAATCCCAAATCATCCAAATAGTCGAGATGGTCTATAATTCCTTGTAAGTCTCCCCCGTGTCTATCGAAATCTCCTGAGCCCAGTTTTTCCAACATTCCATCCATTTCGTCGTTTTGAAGATCGCCATTTGCAAAACGATCAGGGGTGATGAGATACATAACATCGGCAGGGGTGAAACCTTGAAGCTGAGCAGCATTTAGTTTTCTTTCCAGAAGTTCGTATTGGTGGGTGTATTTTCTTTTATTACCCTTGTAAAAGTCAATAAGTATGGTGCCTGGGGAGGCCTCAGCACCTATTGCTACATTCAGAAAAATATAATTGTCGTTTTGGACGCGATCTACCGAAATCAATTTAATCCCTTCAGCATCAATTTTGGGGCTATACTGGGCAATATTTTCACCATAGACAAGCAATTGAATTTCGGACATTTTCATACTTGTCCACCAAAAAGGCGGCTCTACTTTTTGAATTTGGCCCTCAAGGGAAATCAAAAACATCAATGAAAGGATAAGTAAAACTTTTTTCATAAGGTTGGGTTTAATTTTTTTGAAGAATTGACAGTAATGGGGTGATCATTTAATAATAGATCTAAAGGTTTTTCACCACTCCATTGGAATGTGGAGTCATTATTTTCATGATGAATGGTCAGTACCGCCCCTCTGTAATTGATTTTAAGGGAAAGCGAATTCCAATGTTGAGGGAGTTTGGGTTTGAGAGACAACATTCCTTCCTTAATTTTTAGGCCAACAAATCCGTTAACAACACTCATCCAAGTTCCAGCCATGCTTGTAATATGGAGTCCCTCTTCAACCTCTATGTTGTAGTCGTCAAGATCGAGTCGTGAGGTACGTAAATACAATTCGTATGCTTCTTTCATCTTATCCAAGCGCACTGCAAGTATCGAATGAATACATGGCGATAGCGATGATTCGTGTAAAGTAAAAGGTTTGTAAAAATTGTAATGGTCTTCGAGTTCTTGATGGGTAAAGTCGTCTTCAAAAAAATAAAAACCCTGAAGAGTGTCGGCTTGCTTGATGAAAGGGGATCTCAAAATTCTGTCCCAGGACCAATTTTGATTAATCGGCCGTTGATCGTCGTCCAGTTGGTCTACGGTCATCATTTCTTTATCCAAAAAACCGTCTTGTTGCAAATAGACATTGTGTTTTGCATCGAATGGTAAATACATCTTTTCAGTAATTTCCAGCCATCGGTCAATTTCTTCTTCCTTTAAATTAGTTTTTTTGGTTGTATTTTGTAATTGCT
Organism: Bacteroidota bacterium; assembly: GCA_009936675.1. Classification (GTDB taxonomy): domain Bacteria; phylum Bacteroidota; class Bacteroidia; order Flavobacteriales; family Flavobacteriaceae; genus UBA8316. The sequence goes on along the minus strand of JAACDY010000220.1, from coordinate 3,396 downwards.
CAGGCCATTGGGTTTTCCCTTTATGAATTTGGTTGATGGTATATTTTAATGTCCAACGGGCAATGTAATTGGTGTACCAATTGCTATCGACATTATTTTCATATTCATTGGGTCCTGTTACTCCCAAAATCACATACTTGTTTTTTTGATTAGAAAAGTTGACCCTTTGACTCCAGAAACGTGAAATAGCAATAAGCACTTCTAGACCCTTTTCGGGAATGTATGAAGTGTCATTGGTAAAATTTTCATAATTGTAAATGGCATAGGCAATGGCACCATTACGATGAATTTCCTCAAAAGTAATTTCCCATTCGTTGTGGCATTCTTCCCCGTTCATTGTAACCATAGGAAAAAGTGCTGCACCACCATTAAATCCTAATTTTTCGGCATTCTCGATGGCTTTGGGCAATTGGTTAAAACGGTATTTTAAAAGGTTCTTGGCCACCTCAGGACCTTTGGTAGTCATGTAGAAAGGAAGGCAATAGGCCTCCGTATCCCAATAGGCACTTCCCCCATATTTTTCTCCCGTAAATCCCTTTGGCCCAATGTTCAATCTATCGTCCCTACCGGTATAGGTCTGATTGAGTTGAAAGATATTAAATCGAATGCCCTGTTGAGCATTTAAGTCGCCCCCTATAACAATGTCAGATAAGGCCCAAATTTGAGACCAACAATCGGAGTGATCATCATAAAGGGATTGAAATCCTTTCTCCAATGATGAGCTGATTTTTTGTTTTGCGACCGATTTTAGCTGATGCTCATCGTGATGTAGAGAGGTAACATAACCCCCGTATTTGGTGATGGTAAGTTGATCTCCTTTTGAGAGGTTGATGGCTGTGGTGAATCCCAGTTTATTTTCATTATTAAAATTTTTACAGGGATCACCTAGTGGATTTCCGTTTAAACTCAATTCAGCATGCATGAAGGAGCATACATGAAATTCGGTTTTGAGTGTTTTGGATAATAAAAATGCCGATTGATCATTGACCTCAGCCTCCAAATGATTCCAAAAGGGATCATCCCAGTTGCTGTCCTCATTTTTGATTTTTCCATTCAAGTAAGGAGAAATATCGAAGCTAGCTTTTTCACTCAACAATTCTATATTGTATTCAATGGCTCCTGATTCGCCTTCCTTCATGGACAAAAACCTTTTGACACTTGCCTTTAGCTGAATACCGTTGGGCATTTCCAACTCATAGGAACGAGAGTAAAGTCCCGTTTTCATATCGAGTACACGGGTAAATTGAAGAATTTTTTTGGAAGTAAAAAGATCCAAAGGGATTTGATCCACGGTGATATCGATTCCAATCCAATTGGGAGCATTGATCACTTTAGCGAAATAATCAGGATAACCATTTTTCCACCAGCCCACTTTAGTTTTGTCAGGATAATAAATGCCGCCGATGTAGCTCCCCTGGAAGCTGGGGCCGGAATAATGTTCTTCAAAATTGGCTCTTTGTCCCATGGCACCGTTTCCAATACTGAAGATACTCTCAGAGGCTTTGACGCGATCAGGATTGAATCCTGTCTCAACGATTTTCCAAGCATCCTCCGAAATATATGATTGATTCATTAGGATTTTAGTTATTGATTTGAGATATCAGTTTGTTTAAATTATATTTTTCAAAAGATTGAATTTGAGCATTACAATCCCCGAGATCAGAGCTCCCAATGCCTATGGTCATCATTCCAGCATTGATGGCAGCTTGAATTCCTGACTGAGAATCTTCAAAGACCACACAATCTGAAGGCTTGATTTTCATCAATTCGGCGGCCTTGAGAAATACTTCAGGATGGGGTTTTGATTTTTCCACCATATTGCCATCTACTATAATTTGAAAAACATCAATGATTTGGAGTTTTTGTAGAATTATTTTGGCATTTTTACTTGCAGAGCCAACGGCTAATTTCATTCCTGTTCGCCGACATTGGTCAATAAAACTAACAACCCCTGGGAGCGTATCCTCGGGACTCAATGACTCACAGTAATTTAGATAAAATGCGTTTTTTTGATCCGCAAAATTTTCTAATTCCTTTTCAGACAAATTTTTTCCTGCCCAATTTGCAATTTTTCGCATCGCATTATTTCTACTGACTCCTTTTAGTTTTTCGTTTTGATCAACGGACAAATTAAATTTCCACTGCCATGCGATTTTACACCAAGCTTTGTAGTGTAAATGAGCCGTATCGGCGATCACACCGTCGAGGTCGAAAATCATCCCTTTTATATCCAAATTAAGATTGATAGCTGACGACATTTTAATTTGTTATTAAAAGGTTAGAGAAAGCTGAGAGAAGGAGTGAAACTCCAGCCAGCACCATCGCATAAATGGGAGCAGCTCCCAACAAACTGCTTAGGAAATTTACTCCCCCCAAAGCAGCAAAAATTTGCGGAATGACAATAAACATATTGAAAAGACCCATCATGATTCCCATTTTGTCTGGGTCAATGGCACTGGACAACATGGCGTAGGGCATAGAGAGGATACTTCCCCAAGAGATTCCGATAAGAGAAAACCAAAGCCATAATAATTTTGGATCTGGTATGAGATACATCAGTAAAAACCCTAGCCCTCCCAAGGCAAGTGAAACCATATGTAATAATTTGCGGTTGACTTGTTTTGTTGATGTATAAAGGCTCAACAACAATGCAAATACCATTGATGAAAGTCCATAGACTCCCATATTGGCGCCAACTTTATTGGATGCTTTTTGAAATTTTTCGTTCTGAATTTGAAAATCAGCGGTTGAGGTAGTTTCTGAAAAATCAAAATTTTCCTTGACCGGAGCAGGCGCTTTGTAGACATGTTCTGTCAATGCCGGATTGGCCAAACTCCACATAGAAAAAAAGGCAAACCAACTGAAAAACTGAACCACACCCAACTTTAGCATGGTTTTGGGCATATTGATGATGTTATCAATAATTTCTCCGATTGCACTTCTTTTCTGGTTTTTGAGATTAGCTCTGAATGCGTCTATATCGTCTGGAGGATTCTCTTTAGTGGTTATGACCGTATAAAAAATACTGCCCAAAAAAACGACAGCACCAATTCCGAAGGCAACTTTGACAGACGGAGGTACGACCCCAGGAGAAGCGGCATTACTCAGACCTAAAGAAGACACTATCCAAGGTAAACTACTTGCGACCCAAGTTCCTACACCAATGATTAGGGCTTGCACAACAAAACCATAGGTTCGCTGTGCTTCGGGAAGCTTATCTGCGACCAATGCTCTAAAAGGTTCCATACTGATATTGATGGAGGTATCTAATATCCACAAAAATCCAACGGCCATCCACAAATAGGGGGAGTGAGGAATAAAAAATAGTGCAAGGGAACTCAAAATTGCTCCCAACATAAAATAGGGTCTTCTCCTGCCCCATCTGTAGTGCCATGT
>JAACDY010000041.1 GCA_009936675.1 Bacteroidota bacterium | reverse complement strand
TAGGCAGCCGCTTTTTTGAGATAAGCAAAACCGTAAATAATTTCTATAGGCATAGAGGCTACTGCACCAATCTTAAAATTGGATCTTGAGCGTTCGGTCTGTGCACCCCAATAGGCATCTACAGGGACTTTTACCTCTCCAAGAGTATCTTTTTCAATGCAATGGTTCATAATCATTTCTGTTTAACAGAACAAAAATAAAGCTTTTGTTCGAGGCTGTTGAAATAAATTTGGGAGATACTTTATGGAGAAAAAGAAAAAGCTGTAAATTTGAATCAGAATTTTAGATCATGTTTGAATTTGACCAATATTTAGGTTTTTTAGCTTTCTTATCCATCTTAACCCTGGGCTTCTGGTTAATGATATTTCTTTTGACCCTTGTCATTCCTTACTGGCTGTTTGGGTCTTTGATGCAATATCTAAAAGATAGAAGGGAAAAGAGAAAATCTTAGTTTCCTAAAATCCGAATCCTCCATCATTATTACCACCTCCGCCACCTTGAGGTCTTCTGCTTTGGGGTTTGTCTTTCTGATTGATCCTGTAGGTCAATGAGAGGTTGAAGGAAGGTAAACTTCTTCTGTAAAGTGCATCGTTGGTGAATGTGGGAGTAAAGGTCTCAGAGCGATACATGGCGGTGTTGAATAAGTCACTAACCCTAAAAGATAATGTTCCTTTCTTTTTAAAAACGTCTTTGCTGAGTGCCATACTAGTAAAAATCATTCCTCTGCTTTTGGACTGAGCCGTTTCTCTTGGACCTCTGAAAAAAACTTGGGTTTGCCAGTCGATGTCCTTAAAAATGGTGAATTTAGCGTTGGCTCGAGAAAACCAACTTAGATTGGTTCTGCCCAGATCTACACCTTCGTGGATTCCAATCGTTTCAGAATTAAAAAGATTGAAGTTCAAAAAAATTCTTGATTTCCTCGAGGGGTTATAGCTCAGTGTAAATTCAAATCCAGTTCGATTGTTTTCTGCAATATTGATAGGACTTCTGACAATGATCGGAACTTCGATAAAGTCAGTGGTGGATTCCCCCTCACTGACAATTACCTTTTGCCCACTGTCCTCAGCGATGAAAGTAAATACTTCGGTTGATTTCTGATAGTAGACAGAAGTATTAAAAGTTACTTTATCCCATCTTTTGAGGTATCCCACGTCAACGGTGTTGGAGTAGCTGGGATCCAAGTCTGCATTTCCTTGAAAAAAGTTGGCCACACTAGATCTGGAAGGGAAAGGATTTAAAAATCTTCCCCTAGGTCTTGATATTCTTCTGCTGTATCCCAATATGATACTTTCTGTATCGCTGAATTCATAGGATAAATTGAGGGTTGGGAAAAATTTAGTATATTTTTTTTGATTATAATCGTTGATGGTACGTTGATCCACAATAATTTTTGAGTCTTCCATTCTCAGACCGATAAGAAAGGAAAATGCGTCAATTTTTTTACCATATTGGGTGTACAAAGCGTTGATGTGTTCTTTATAGATTAGTACATTCGATAAATCTGTGTTTTTCGCAAAGCCACCATTTTGGATTTGAAAGACTTGATAGTCGGTTTCTTGATTGTTAAAATTCCCTCGGTATCCAAATTCAAATTGGGTGTTTTTGTCCAAGGGTAGTACATAGTCTGCTTGAAGCAGTATTCTTTTTTCACTTTCAAGCTGATTGACTTTTTCATCTCTGTTTTTCAAACTATTATCTATGTCTGCTTTTTCGTCTTCTTTGTTTTCTTCGTATTGAAAAACAGCTGTGAATTTTTGACCTTCCTCATCCATTTCAGAGTCAAAATTGAGGCTGATCTGACGGGCATCGTCTTTGTCGGTTTCCAACTCGATCAATTGGGACTGGTCGATCAAAACTTTATTTTCATCAAATCTTTTGAGGATGTTTTTGGTATAATCGTCCCCACTGCGGTCACGGATAAATCCACTGAGGATTAATGAGGTTTTTTCTTTGAAATAATACTCTACGCCCAAACTGGAAAAGAAACTAAAATTTTCCCGTTCGGGACTTCGGGATTCTTCGAGGAAAGTACTGGGATTTTCACCGTTAAAGTATTCATTTTCATTAAATACATTTCCGATTGACAGGCTTTTGCTATAGGAGTTGGTGGAAAAGATATTGAATTTATTTTTCCTCAGATTGACGTTAGCCGAGCCTCCATAGGCAGATGGAATAATATCGGTGTGAGTTTGTCCTGCATTGGCTACAAAATTACCGTTAAATCCTAGAAGTTCTTGTTTTTTGAGTATGATGTTCAGAATTCCTGCGGTTCCTTCGGCACCGTATCGGGCAGAAGGGGAGGTAACCACCTCTACTTTTTCTATGGATTCTGCTGGGAGTTGCTGTAGTCCTTGGGGTCCTGAAATTCCAACCAAACCCGAGGGTTTGCCATTGATGAGAATTCTTACATTATCATTTCCTCTTAGCGCAACATTGCCTTCTATGTCAACGGTAACGGACGGAACATTGTCCAAAACATCGGCCACACTTCCTCCCCTAACGGTTAGGTCTTTACCGACATTGTATATGCGCTTGTCGAGTCTGATTTCCACTGCGGTTTTTTCGGCCATGACCTCAACTCCTTCCAGTGCGGTACTGCCAATGGTAAGGCCAATGGTTCCCAAATCCATACTGCTCTTGATGAGCACGCCCGTTTTGGTAAAACGATCAAAACCAATGTATTCGATACTGATATCATAAGTGCCGGGAAAAACATCCACCATGAATTTTCCGTCAAAACCAGTGATTCCTCCTTGAAGTCGGTCGGGGTTCTTTGTGTTTTTGAGACTGATGGTTGCGTATTCTAAGGTCTGCTGGGTTTCTTGATCGAGAACTATTCCAGTCAACTTTAGTTTGGGGATATTTCCAGTCGGTCGTTGTCCAAAAAGAGAATTAAAAATACAGATACGGGTGAGTGCATAAACTTTTTTCATGTGTTGAATATCGATTTAGACCCACTGATTTTCAAAAGGTTTAACCCTATTTTAGAAAATCAACCAAATTTTCTATGGGTCGTGCCAAAACGCCTTTGTTGGCAGTAGTAACTAAGGGTCTTTCAATCAATTTGGGGTGTTCGACCAAAAGTTCTAAGATCTGATCTTCACTCAGGTTTTTGGAAGCGTATTCTTTTTTCCAAAGGGCTTCGTTTATACGAAGTATTTCGGAAGGTTTTCTGTCGATCTTTTTTAAAACATCACCGAGTGTGTTTTTGTCAAAAGACTGATCTAGATATTTGACGATTTCAAAGGAAAGGTCATTTTGCTCGAGGTATTGAACCACCTCGCGGGATTTCCTGCATCGGGGGTTGTGGTATACGGTTAATGACATGATACAAAAAACCCATCTTTAAGAGATGGGTTGTGGGTTTTAAAATAATTATTTGATTTTGTCAACGACTGCCTTAAAGGCTTGGGGATTGTTCATGGCCAAATCGGCTAAAACTTTTCGGTTGAGTTCAATATTATTGGACTTCACTTTTCCCATAAACTGGCTGTAGGACATTCCGTGTTCTCTGGCGCCAGCATTAATTCTGGCAATCCACAATGACCTGAAATTTCTCTTTTTGGTTCTTCGGTCACGGTAGGCGTAAAGCATAGCCTTTTCGACTGCGTTTTTGGCAACAGTCCAAACGTTTTTCCTTCTTCCAAAATAACCTTTGGCGAGTTTGAGGATTTTTTTTCGACGGGCTCTTGAAGCCACTGAGTTTACTGATCTTGGCATTTTAATTTAGTTTTTTGACATGGGCGGTATTTCAACACTTTTTGGCCACATATCAGGGTGATACATAGATTAACCGTGATTGATTTATTTCAATCGTAATTGTTCTTTGATATTGTTTGCGTCGCTGTCGTGAACCAATGTAGAATGGGTCAATTTCAGTTTTCGCTTTTTAGACTTTTTGGTCAGTATATGACTTTTAAAAGCGTGTTTTCTTTTTATTTTTCCGGTACCAGTAAGCTTAAATCGCTTTTTGGCACTGGATTTTGTTTTCATTTTTGGCATTTCGTCGAATATTTATTTTTTATTTCTTTTTGGGTGATATGAACATGGTCATTCTCTTACCTTCTAAACGGGGCATCTGCTCTACTTTTCCAATTTCTTCCAAGTCTTGTGCCAATCTCAAAAGCAAGATTTGGCCTTGTTCTTTGAATACAATGGATCTACCTTTAAAGAACACAAAAGCTTTGAGTTTGGCTCCATCGTTTAAAAATTTCTCTGCGTGTTTTTTCTTAAACTCATAGTCGTGTTCGTCAGTTTGTGGGCCGAATCGTATTTCTTTGATGATCACCTTGGTAGCCTTGGATTTGAGTGCCTTTTCGCGCTTTTTTTGTTCGTATAGAAATTTTTTGTAATCCAAAATTTTGCAAACTGGTGGGGAAGCTTTTGGAGAAATCTCTACCAGATCTAACTCTAGTTCTTCGGCAAGGGCAATGGCTTTGGGAAGTCTGTAAACTCCTACCTCAACGTTGTCCCCAACCAATCTGATTTGGTTAGCGGTGATCTTTTCGTTGATTTTGTGAGGGTTTTCTTTTATGATCCTCGCAGGCTTATTCGATCTTCTCCTTCGTATTGCTATGACTTACTTTTTTTAAATTAATTTTCAAATTTAGAGATACTTTCTGATACCTCTTTTTCTATGAGTTCGGCAAAGCTTTCTAGGCTCATTGCACCCACATCACCTTTTCGGTGTTTTCTTACAGAAACATTTTTCAACTCTGCTTCTTTTTCTCCCAAGATCAACATAAAAGGAACTTTACTCAATTCAGCTTCTCGGATTTTTTTCCCGATGGTTTCATTTCTATTGTCTAGAGAGCCGCGAATTTCGTTATTTTCAAGGAAATTTAAAACTTTTTGAGCGTATTTTTCGTGTTTTTCACTCACACTCAATAAGTTCACTTGGGTAGGGGCGAGCCAAAGCGGGAAATTACCTCCGGTGTGTTCCAATAAAATGGCAACAAATCGCTCCAAACTTCCGAAGGGTGCACGGTGAATCATGATGGGTCGATGGAGTTCATTGTCACTGCCTTTATAAGTAAGGTCGAACCGCTCGGGTAAGTTATAATCTACTTGTATGGTTCCCAATTGCCACTTTCTTCCTAGGGCATCTTTGACCATAAAATCGAGCTTTGGACCATAAAAGGCAGCTTCGCCCTTTTCGATTACAAAATCTAACCCTTTTTCTTGGGCTGCATCAATGATGGCTTGTTCAGCTTTTTCCCAATTTGCAGTATCTCCTATATATTTTTCTGGTTTTGTGGGATCTCGAATCGAGACCTGTGCTTGAAAATTGTCAAAGCCCAAAGAACCAAAAACATATAAGACCAAATCGATGACGTTTTTAAACTCTTGATCCAGTTGATCTGGGGTACAAAAAATATGGGCATCATCTTGGGTAAAGCCCCTCACTCGGGTTAGGCCGTGAAGTTCTCCGCTTTGTTCGTATCGGTAAACGGTTCCAAACTCAGCATATCTTTTGGGCAATTCTTTATAACTCCAAGGGCGGGTATTGTAAATTTCACAGTGGTGGGGGCAATTCATGGGTTTGAGGAGAAATGTTTCTCCTTCGGCAGGGGTCTCTATGGGCTGGAAACTGTCTTCTCCATATTTTTCATAATGTCCGGAAGTCATGTACAGTTCTTTGTTTCCGATATGGGGTGAAATGACCTGTTCATATCCAGCTTTCTTTTGCGCAGCTTTTAAAAAACTTTCCAACCTTTCTCTTAAAGCAGCCCCTTTGGGCAACCAAAGCGGGAGTCCTTGTCCTACTTTTTGAGAAAAAGTAAACAGTTCTAGTTCTTTTCCCAGCTTTCTGTGATCTCGTTTTTTGGCTTCTTCAAAGAGTTCTAAGTACTCCGTCAATTCTTTTTGTTTGGGAAAAGAAATACCGTAAACTCTGGTCAGTTGTTTATTTTTTTCATCTCCTCTCCAGTAGGCTCCTGCCACGTTCAAAAGCTTGACGGCTTTGATGAATCCGGTATGGGGAATGTGTCCTCCACGACACAAATCTGTAAAGTCAGCATGATCACAAAAGGTGATGGTGCCATCCTCCAAATTTTCGATGAGTTCTACTTTATAGGGGTTTTCGTCTTTATGATAAAAATCCAAGGCCTCTTGTTTTGAGGCAGACCGCATTTTGAATTCGAATTTTTGACGGGCAAATTCCAAAAACTTTTTTTCAATGTCTTTGAGTTCTTTTTCCGTAATAGAATGCGTTCCAAAATCTACATCATAATAGAATCCTTTCTCGATGGCAGGCCCTATAGTGAGTTTGGCGTTTGGATAAAGTGCCAGTATGGCTTGAGCCAATACATGGGCAGAAGAATGCCAGAAGGCATTTTTTCCTAGATCGTCATTCCAAGTAAACAATTGAATGTTTCCATCTTCTAACAAAGGGGTGGAAGCCTCAACGACTTGATCGTTGAATTTGGCAGACAATACATTTCGGGCCAAGCCTTCGCTGATGCCTTGGGCTATTTTAAAAGGAGTGGTTCCTTCGGCGTAGGTGCGGAGCGATTGGTCGGGAAAACGAATTTCAATCATAGTGATCTTGAATGATGCGCAAAGATAAGGGGTCTATTGCTGGCAAGCAATCGATTTTTAGAGTTTTGTTTTTCGTTCTCCCAAAAGGGCATTGACTATGGTTTTAATGCCCGAAAAACCGTAATAAAAGGCAATAATCAGCAAAAGGATTCCAAAGATCAGTACGGGGAGGTATAGGGGGTGGGACTGATTTTTAAAGGCTTGATGAACGATGAATGGCCCTACAAAACAGCAGAGCAAAAACAAACTCATTTTTTTTAATCCTTTTTGGAGTAAGGGCTTATTCATCTTCTATTTTCTGATCACAAAGATAAAAAACAGATTTTGTAAAGAGTAATATCATACTTGCAAACAAAATAAAGTAGATTGTTGTCTTTATCAATACTCTTTTTTAAAAAGTTGATCCGTATAATTGTAAGTGCTTAAGTATTCTCTTCGAATTGCTTTAAGACATTGGGGTTATATCCTCAAATATACCAAAAATGTATGGTATGCAACCTATGAATTGTGATGGGCATCAATGGCAGCCCGAACATTATCATGCTTTTTTAACAGTTTTTTGGCTTCACTGTGTGAAACCTTAAGTTCACCCATAACCATTCTTTCGGCACGGCCTACCAACTTATCATTGGACAATTTCATATCCACCATTTTATTGCCTTTAACACGTCCGAGTTGGATCATGGTAGCAGTGGTGATCATGTTGAGGATGAGTTTTTGTGCGGTTCCCGCTTTCATACGTGAACTTCCAGTAAGGAATTCAGGGCCTACAATTACCTCGATGGGAAAATCACTAACCGATGCAAGTGGCGCATTTAAGTTACAGCAAATGCATCCAGTGGGAATACCATTTTGTTGACATTGATCCAATCCACCTACCACATAGGGAGTGGTTCCTGAGGCTGCAATACCCACGATGATGTCTTGGCTACTGATATTGTATTGACTAAGGTCTTTCCAAGCTTGTTGGGTATCGTCTTCTGCATTTTCGATGGAATTTCGTAGAGCAAAATCTCCTCCAGCGATGATTCCGATTACTTTCTCTGGGTCGGTGCCAAAAGTAGGAGGACATTCTGAGGCGTCCAAAACACCCAGTCGGCCACTGGTTCCTGCTCCAATATAAAAGAGGCGACCTCCGTTTTGAAGTTGTTTCACCACTTTTATAATCAGTTGTTCGACTTGGGGTAATACTTTCCCTACAGCCGCTACTGCATTTTGATCTTCTTGGTGAATTCCAGACAGCAATTCACTAACGGTTTTCTGCTCTAAAGCATTGTAATGCGAGTCTTTTTCGGTTATTTTTTCAAAATTCATATTTTATAATATGTATATTTTTTAATTAAAACGATCTCCAATGTAAATAAATTGTTAACTTAGCGTTATTTAAACTTTATTATATATAGTATTATGTTCCTATTTTCGAAAAAAATTATCGGATTCTTGGGGATTACTCAGTTGATTACATGGGTGCGATTATACGGTCAACGATACAAAAATTTTTATAACGAGTCCATTAATCTATAGTTCCGATAAAACTCGGTCTTTATCCCAGTTTCGCTTCTAAGTTGACTTTGATGGCATCCAAAAATTTCTGAGTGGTCAGATAATGTGAGGGATTTAAGTCTTCTTTGTGAATGAGTAATGCCAAGTCTTTGGTCATTTTACCACTTTCAATAGTTTCAATACAAACGGCTTCCAATGTTTGACAAAAATCAATTAACGATTGGTTGTTGTCCAATTTTCCTCTGTGTGCCAGCCCTCTTGTCCAGGCAAATATGGAGGCCATAGGGTTGGTAGAGGTTTCTTTACCTTTTTGGTGTTGTCTATAGTGTCTGGTTACTGTTCCGTGGGCCGCCTCGGCTTCCATGATTTCCCCGTCGGGGGTAACTAGGGTAGAGGTCATCAGTCCTAAAGAACCAAGACCTTGGGCAACGGTATCGGACTGAACGTCTCCGTCGTAATTTTTACAAGCCCAAACAAATCCACCATTCCATTTCATAGCCGCAGCGACCATATCATCGATCAAACGATGCTCATAGGTAATACCAGCGGCTTCAAATTTATCTTTGAATTCGTTGTCAAATACTTCCTGAAAAATATCTTTAAAACGACCGTCATAAGCTTTCATGATGGTGTTCTTGGTAGAAAAGTAGAGGGGCCAACCTTTGTCAAGGGCTCTGTTCATACAAGACCTTGCAAATCCAAAAATGGAAGATTCAATGTTGTACATGCTCATGGCAACACCGTTTTCTTGGAAATTATAAACTTCCCAAGAAGTGGGTTCACTTCCGTCCTCTGGGGTAAAAGTCATGGTGAGTTTTCCCTTACCAGTAATCACAGCATCGGTGGCTTTGTATTGATCGCCAAAAGCGTGCCTTCCAATACATATGGGTTTGGTCCACCCTTGAACATAACGGGGGACATTTTTCATGATGATGGGCTCGCGGAATACAGTTCCACCAACAATATTACGGATGGTTCCGTTGGGAGAGCGGTACATTTTTTTGAGTCCAAACTCTACAACTCGATCCTCATCGGGCGTAATGGTAGCACATTTGATTCCTACTTTATATTTTTTGATGGCTTCTGCAGCATCAATGGTAATCTGATCCTCTGTAGCATCTCTGGACTCCATACTAAGGTCATAGTAAAGGAGTTCGACATCTAGATAAGGAAGGATTAATTGTTCTTTGATAAATTTCCAAATGATTCTGGTCATTTCGTCACCATCGATCTCTACGACCGGATTCTCGACAACAATTTTCGACATTTAAATTTCAATTAAGGTTGCACAAATATAATGAAGGATCAGCATAGTTTGACTAATGTTTTGTGATTTTGTCCTACAAAAAAACCGCTCTAAAGCGGTTTGATTATTTTATTGCTCTTTGATTCGGGCTTTTTTACCTCGCAATTGTTTGAAGTAATAAATCCTGGAGCGTCTGACTTTTCCTTTTTTGTTGATTTCAATTTTTTGAATGGTCGGTAAATTGAGTGGGAAAATTCTCTCCACTCCAACAGTTCCAGACATTTTACGAATGGTAAATGACTTGGAAAGCCCCTGACCTTTGATCTGTATGACTACCCCTCTAAAGAACTGGGTTCTTACTTTGTCTCCTTCACGAATTTCATAATAGACGGTGATGGTGTCTCCAGCAGAAAATTCTGGAAAGTCCTTTTTTTGGATGAATTCTTCTTGAACAAAATTAACGAGTGCTTCCATTGGATGGCGATTGATCAACTCCCATTTAGGGATGATTCTGATTTTATTGGGTGCAAATTTAAGACTATTTTTGATTTAAACAACATCCATATGGTGTTTAACGGATAAAAAAATCAATCGGGATCTTCGAACAGATCGGGTCTTGTGATTTTTGTTTTTTCCACAGCTTGGTTTTCCCTCCATTTTTCCACCTCGGGGGTGTTGCCCGAAGTGAGAATTTTGGGAACCTCCCAACCCTTGTAATTGGCCGGACGGGTGAAGATGGGTGGGGCCAATAGGCCGTCTTGATAGCTGTCGGTCAGGGCAGAGGATTCGTCCCCCAAAACCCCCGGAATGAGACGAATGATACTGTCACACAAAACGGCAGCGGCCAATTCCCCGCCCGAAAGGACAAAATCACCGATCGAAATTTCGCGGGTGATCAGGTGGTCTCTGACACGTTGATCCACGCCTTTGTAGTGTCCACATAGGAGGATGATATTTTCTTGGGTGGACAGGGCATTGGAAATGCTTTGATTGAGTTGCTCTCCATCGGGAGTAAGGTAGATGATTTCATCGTATGTCCTTTCTTTTTTGAGTTGGTCAATGCAACGGTCTATGGGTTCTATTTTCATGACCATTCCTGCGCCACCGCCAAAAGGGTAATCGTCCACTTGTTTTTGTTTGTTTTGGGCGTAGTCGCGGAGGTTGTGGAAATTGACCACTACCTTTTGGGCATCTATGGCCCGCTTGAGAATGGAGGCCTCAAATGGACTGCTGAGCAATTCCGGAAAAAGGGTAATGATATCGATCTGCATTTGCTGCAAAGGTTTTATAAAAAAAGAAGTTACCAAAACTTTTGCAACTTTTTATGGGTAGGTAAGGTAGACGCGTTATAGACATGCGCCAGTCGGGTTAGAGTGTTTAATTACTCGTGCATAAATTTAGAAACATCCCATAAAATCATGGTTTTGTCAAAGCTTCCGCTTAACACATCTTCTTGGGTATAGCTTAGGTGCTTCGGTAAGTTGTTAAGTTTGGGCAATACGGCAATATGACCGTCTTGGTTAAGTGAACGAACCGATTGATTGGTTAGGCCAATGCTTTAAGGCTATTATTGGCAGTAGCTTTTTCTGGAGGTTGTCAAAGTTGAAAAAAAGGGATTGATATTTTATCGAGGAAAGGATTCTTTTAGCACAAAATTCCTCTTGTATTCTGATGGATGGAATTGATCCATTAGTAACCTGCTGCCTGACCGTCTTTCCGGCTTTCGCTTGCCCCATAATAGACCTTATTGCGCTCGTCCCACATGATCGCTTGATAGCCTCCATATCCCCCTATTTTGAATTGGATTTTATGTCCCTTTTTAGCCAATGCTCGGATCACGTCATAGTCAATCCCAGTTTCTAAATATAGGATTCCGCCATCCGTCATGACTTGACCTGTGGGTTGTGAAGAGCCTCCGTGTTGGATCCGTGGGGCATCGCCCGCTTCTTGCAAATTCATTTTAAAATCAATTAGATTGACCACAATTTGAGCATGTCCCTGGGGTTGCATCGCGCCTCCCATCAGGCCGAAACTGACCCAGGGTTTTCCATCTTTGGTGATAACTGCCGGAATAATGGTATGGAAAGGACGTTGGCCGGGTTGGTAAGCGTTCATATGATTTTCGTCCAAAGAAAATAACTCCCCGCGATCCTGCAATACAAAACCGAGTCCCGGAGGTGTCATGCCAGACCCCATTCCTCTGTAGTTGCTCTGAATCAGCGATACCATATTCCCGTTTTCATCGGCAACCGTTAAATAGATCGTATCTCCATCGCGAAGTTTACTTTCATTGATGCGCCTGTCAGCCCTATCGGGGTTGATGAGTTTCCGGCGTTCCTCTGCATAGGCTTTGGAGATCAGTTGTTGGACAGGTACTTGGGCAAAATCCATATGCATAATATTTTGCCCGATCTTCAAATGCTAATTTCTTTGCTTCTGTGAAGGTGTGTATGTATGCCTCCGAACCGAATCCCATCTCGGCAATATCGTAGCCTTCCAATAAATTCAGAATTTGCAAGGCAGCAATGCCTTGTCCGTTTGGAGGAATTTCCCATACCTCATAGCCGCGATAATTGGTCGACACCGGTTCTACCCATTCGGAGGTGTGATTGGCCATATCTACATAGCTTAAAAATCCTCCTTGCTCTTTCATATATTGGGCAATGGTGGGGCAATCTCGCCTTTGTAAAACGCATCGCGTCCCCCTTTCGCTATTATTTTAAAGGTATTGGCCAAATCAGGATTTTTAAATATTTCTCCTTTGATCGGTGCTTTACCATTAGGGGCAAAAACCTCTGCAAACCCTTCGTATCTCGATAGAAAAGGAACGCTCAACCCTATGTAGTAGGCAATTAATTCTGTCACGGGGAACCCATTTTCCGCATAGTCTATCGCCGGTTGCAACAGTTCGGCCATGGGGAGTTTTCCATATTTTTCGTGCAATTCAAACCATCCATCTACACAGCCCGGAACCGAAACCGGCAAAGGTCCGTAGGAGGGTATTTTAGTCATGTTTCGTTCCTTAAAATAATCCAACGTCAATGAGTTGGGGGAGCGTCCACTTGCATTTAAAGCCGTCAATTCCTTTTTATTGGCGTCCCATACGATCGCAAATAAATCTCCCCCCATACCATTTCCGGTTGGTTCTACTAAACCCAGCAGCGCATTGGCTGCAATGGCGGGTGTCTTAGCTGAGGTCAATGAGGGTAGGGATTACAGCACTTATTTACTATAATTATAAAAATTAATTGCAATGAATTTTTAGGATCGCTAAGAAAAGGGAAATTGCTTAAAAGAGAGGAACCCATCTTAGTTTCCGGTCGATTTTGGGTATAAAAAAAGAGCTGTCTTTTGGGACAGCTCTTGAGTAATGCTATAAAGGGATTTTATTATTCAAAAATAATCCTTTCCCTTTCTCCATTGGGTTTAAGGAATAGGATACTGGAAAGACTTTCAAAATCGACCGCATCCACATCGGCTACATCTTTGATTTTTTTGTTGTTGATCTCCAAGAGAATAAACCCTTCGTCTATTCCGTAGCGATAGAGACGCTGGTTGCCCAATTCCTTGATGATCACACCGTGATCCAAGTCGAAGTACTCCTTTTGTTCGGCATTGATATTGGTGAGATACATTCCCAAAAACTGAGTGGTATTGGTTTTCTTAAGAGTAACGGTAATTTTCTCTCTGGTATTGTCTCTGCTGTAGCTGACCATCACTTTTTCCCCGGGTCTTTTGGTGGAGAGATAACCCGTCAGATCGGAAAAGGTATTGATTTTGACATCGTCCACTTTTTTGATGATATCACCGTTTTTCAATCCGGCTTCGGCGGCGCCCATTCCTTCGATCACTTCACCAATAAGGAAACCTTGCGTTTCATTGACCTCAAATTTTTCCGCCAATTCGGCATTGAGAGCACTACCGGAAACCCCGAGCAATCCTTTTTGAACGTTTCCGTATTCGATCAAATCCTCAAAAATTTTTCTCACAATATTGCTGGGAACAGCAAAAGAGTAGCCCACAAAACCACCCGTAAAAGATGATATGGCCGTGTTGATCCCGATCAACTCGCCGTCGGTATTGACCAATGCGCCTCCGCTGTTGCCCACGTTTACAGCAGCATCGGTTTGGATAAAGGATTGATTTTTACTGTCTCTGTCATTGAGGGCTCTCGATTTGGCACTAATGATCCCCGCCGTTACGGTCGAGTTGAGGTTGAAGGGATTTCCAACAGCCAAAACCCATTCTCCAATACGGGCCACTTCAGAGTCACCCAAAGGAATAAAAGGCAATAATTCATCGGATTTTATTTTTAAAACTGCCAAATCGGTACTGGGATCCGATCCAATGATTTCTGCGATATAAGTCTTGTTCTTGTTAGAGGTAACTTCGATTTCCGTGGCGTCCTCTATCACATGATAGTTGGTGATGATCAATCCGTCGGGAGACACGATCACACCCGACCCTGTTCCAATTCTTTTATCATCAAAATCATCGCCATAAAATTGTCTCATCCAACCGGAAAGCTTGCCTTTTTGAATACTGGTGTTTTTTACGTGAACCACAGCATTCACTGTTTTTTCTGCTGCTCGGGTGAAATCGGTCATTTCGCCAGCGACCTTATTGGTGTTGAAACTGTAGGTGGTGGGAATTAAGCTAGGCTTTTCATTTTCTACAATTTCAATTTTCTCTTTCGAGAAATAATCATGAGCGGCCAAAGTAACCAAGGCACTTACGGCAGCGATCATCAGGGTTTTTAATGTAGATTTCATATTCATTTTTTATTCTTTAGTACAAAATTAGAAATTCTATCCTTTAGTGATCTTTCATTTAACGACTATTTAACAGATTCAATTGCGGTTAAATTTTCCCTAAATTTGACCCATGGATTTTCAATTTGAAAAATATCAAGGGGCGGGCAATGATTTTATCATCATCGACGACCGTAAAGAAAATTTCCCGGATCAAGACCACAGTCTGATCCAAAAACACTGTGATCGTCATTTTGGCATCGGAGCCGATGGCTTGATTTTGGTCAGGGATTCGGATCGTTCTGATTTTAAAATGCTCTATTTCAATGCCGATGGTCATCCCAGTAGCCTTTGTGGCAATGGGAGTAGGTGTGTGTTTGCCTTTGCCAATAAACACCAAATGATTGGTAATGAGGGAACCTTTGAAACTTCCGACGGGATTCACAGAGGATCACTCACTCCTGATGATTTGATTTGCATCGAAATGGGAGATGTACTTACAATTGAAAAAAGGGGGTCGGCCATCTTTATGGATACTGGTTCCCCTCACCATATAGAATTTGTTGATCAGGTTTCGGCCATTGATGTCAAAACCCAAGGAGCAGCCATTCGATACGGGGCTCCTTATTTTGAGACTGGTTCTAATGCCAACTTTGTTGAAAAAGTAAATGAAAAGGAGTTCAACATCAGAACCTACGAAAGGGGCGTCGAGGACGAAACCCTGGCCTGTGGGACCGGAGCAGTTGCCGTAGCGATTGGGGCTCATTTTTCTGGACAGACCCCTCTAGATATGGTCAATATTAATGCCTTGGGTGGTTGTTTGCAAGTCTCGTTTACCCCCGATTCGGGACAATACAAAAACATCCTATTGATCGGCCCTGCCACCTATGTTTTTTCGGGTAACTTGACGACGGAATGATTCAACTTCAAAATGAAATACTAAGTCTAAGGGCCCTAGAGCCCGGAGACATTGATCTCCTGTATGATTTGGAAAACGCCCCTGATCTATGGAAGTATTCCAATCGGTTGCAGCCCTATTCCAGAGATTTACTGCAAAAATACATTGCCAATGCCCACAAAGATATTTTTGAAGTCCGTCAAATCAAGTTTACCATCTGTACCCCAGAGGGCAGTGCGCTTGGTTTTATTGATTTGTTTGACTACGAACCTTTGCACCACAGGGCAGGGGTGGGGCTGGTATTGCGACAGCAAGACCAAAACAAAGGGTATGGAAAGGCAGCACTCCAATTGATCGCTGTCTATGCCCAAAAGCATTTACAATTGCACCAGCTTTATGCCAACATTGCTGAAGAGAATCGAATCAGTATTCAACTTTTTGAAGGACAAGGTTACACTTTTGCCGGAAAAAAGAAAGATTGGAATTTTTATGAAGGACAGTATCACGACGAAAGTATTTATCAAAAAATGATCGAATGAAGTATAGAAAAAAAATACTGAGCATCATCGTTTTAATGGGATTGGCCGTTGGTCTCTATTTTGTTTATCTATTCGGTAAAACCTTTTTTTGGGACAACACGATTTTTGAAAAGTCCAAGGTATATGTATATATCAACGAGGGAGATGATTTTACAAAGGTAACCTCAGCTTTGACCCCCTTGTTAAAATCCATTTCTGATTTTAGTATTGCGGCGCAAAAGAAGGGCTATAGTTCCCGAGTAAAATCGGGAAAATTTGTCCTTTTAAGGGGGAGCAATAACAATGAAATCATCAATGCGCTTCGCGGAAAAAGTCTTACGGTTCGGGTAACTTTTAACAATCAGGAACGTTTGGAAGATTTGGCCGGGCGAGTGGCCCAACAAATTGCCCCTGACAGTATTACCCTGCTAAAAGCTTTTTTGGATTCAGAGTTTTTAGCGGCAAAAGGATTTTCCAAAGAAAATGCGTTGGGAATGTATTTGCCCAACACCTATGATTTTTTTTGGAACACCACGGCTGAAAATTTCAGAGATAACATGTGGAAATCCTATCAAAAATTTTGGTCAGAGGACAGAAAAAGCAAGGCCACTGCGTTGGGTTTGACTCCTAAGGAGGTGATGAGTCTGGCGGCCATTGTCCAAAAGGAAAGTCAAAAGGCGGATGAACGTCCTCGAGTGGCAGGGGTTTACCTCAATCGACTGAAAAGAAAAATGAAGCTACAGGCCGACCCTACGGTCATCTATGCCATGAAACTCCAACTTCAAAATTTTGATATGGTCATCAAAAGGGTGCTTTATAAAGATTTAGAGATTAAATCACCATACAATACCTACCAATACAGGGGGGTGCCTCCAGGGCCTATTACCATGCCAGATATGTCGTCCATCAAGGCTGTTTTGAACGCAGAACAACATTCTTATTTGTATTTTGTGGCCAACCCCAATAATCCTGGATATCATCTATTTGCCAAAAACGGTAGGGAGCATAATAGGAATAAAAAAATTTATACCAATTGGCTCGATCGCAATCGGGTTTACCGCTAGCCCTCTTTGTGAATGATAAAAATGGCTGGTTTTTTATGAAAATGGAGTTTTGTTTTGTTCCATTCTCTCACAGTCATTGTTTTGATAAACTCATCGGGCTGGGTAAGTTCGTAAGCAATACAAAGTTTTGTTTCCCGATCGAGCGTTTTTTTTAAGTCCTCCAAAAGCTTTTCATTTCGGTAGGGGGTTTCCATAAAGATTTGGCTTTGGTCCCATTTTTGCGATCTGTTTTCCAAGTTTTTGATGGCTTTTTTACGTTCGATCTTGTCGATGGGAAGATAGCCGTTAAAGGCAAAATTTTGACCGTTCAATCCCGAACCCATCATGGCCAATAGGATGGAGGAGGGGCCCACCAAGGGTTTTACCTTGATGTTCAAGGGATAGGCTTTTTGGACGATTACCGCACCAGGATCGGCAATGCCCGGACAACCAGCGTCGGATATCAAGCCCATTTCATTGCCTTCCAAACAGGGATTCAAATAGGTGGCGATTTCTTCCGCGGAGGTGTGCTTATTGAGAGGGAAAAGTTTGAGGGTGGATTGTTTTTTGTCCGGAGTGATTTTTTTGATGAATCTCCGTGCCTCTTTTTCATTTTCAACAATGAAGTAATCCAGTTTTTCGATGATGGATTTTATCTGATTGGGAAAAGCATCAGACTGGAAGTTTTCACCCAATGAACTTGGAATAAGATATAGGGTAGGGGTCATGACTGCATTTTTTGAAGTTCTTCACTCAATTGATCGCAGGCTCGATCAATAAGGTCAAAAACCTTCTTGAAGCCATTTTCATTTCCATAATAAGGGTCGGGAACTTCATCCTCTCCCAACAGCAAAGCGACCTTGTTGAGATCGTCGGGAGTCAGAGCCATTTGCATGATGTTATCGAGATTGCTATGATCCATGACAAAGATTTTATCAAAGTGATCGAAATCATCTTGTGAAAATTTTCTGGCCTTTTGATGACTGATGTCTATTCCGTTTTGGGCCGCTACTGCTATACTTCTTTTGTCAGGCGGATTGCCGATGTGGTAAGCAGCGGTTCCAGCCGAGTCCACCTTAAAGTGGTCATAGGGCAATTTGCTTTTCAGAATGCCTTCTGCTAGGGGAGAACGACATATGTTTCCCAAGCAAACCATTAAAATTGAAGTTTTCACTTTTAGAAGTTAGAGCGAAAGTTTTTGGTTGAGATCTTCAACGTATTTTCTGAATTGCTTATCGGTAAAACTCAGATTGTCAACCGTCTTGCAGGCATGGAGAACGGTAGCGTGATCTCTTTTCCCGATTTGTGTACCAATGCTAGCAAGAGAAGCTTTGGTAAATTTTTTGGCGAAATACATGGCCAGTTGTCGGGCTTGAACAATGTGTCTCTTTCTGGTTTTGGATTGAAGCGTGGCGACATCCATTTGGAAATATTCCGAAACTACTTTTTGGATGTAGTCGATGGATACTTCTCGTTTGGTGTTTTTTACAAATTTATTGACAATCTCTTTGGCCAGCTCTAGGTCAATATCGACCCTATTAAAGGAGGACTGAGCGATCAAGGATATGATGGCGCCTTCCAATTCTCTGACATTGGTCTTGATGTTTTTGGCAACATACTCTATGATATTGTCTCCAATGGTAACACCATCTCTAAAGAGTTTGTTTTTAAGAATCGAAATTCTGGTTTCCAGATCGGGGATTTGCAATTCTGCGGAAAGCCCCCACTTGAATCGGGAAAGCAAACGTTGTTCTATGTCTTGCATATCGACGGGAGCTTTGTCGGAGGTAATGATGACCTGTTTACCGTTTTGATGCAAGTGGTTGAAGATGTGGAAGAAGACATCTTGTGTTCCAGATTTACCAGAGAAAAACTGAACATCGTCAATGATGAGGATGTCGATCACCTGATAAAAATGGATAAAATCGTTTCGGGTATTTTTTTTGACCGACTCAATATATTGCTGGGTAAATTTTTCAGCTGAGATATAGAGTACTGTTTTGTCCGGATATTTATCTTTGATTTCAACACCGATAGCGTGGGCGAGATGTGTTTTACCCAAACCAACACCTCCAAAAATCATGAGAGGATTGAAGGAGGTTCCTCCAGGTTTTTTGGATACTGCCAACCCAGCAGAACGTGCGAGTCTGTTCGAGTCACCCTCTAAAAAGTTTTCGAAATTGTAATTGGGGTTGAGTTGAGATTCTATTTGAAGATTTCGGATTCCAGGAATTACAAAAGGATTTTTGAGTTCACTGGAAAAAGCTTGAAGGGGAGCATCCACTTGTTGTGCGTTGACCCCTGATTGGTTACTGCTGGGGATACTTTCGGTAAAAGGTGTTTTATTTCCAAAAGTATTTTCCATTTTGATGATGTAGATCAAACGGGCATCTTCACCCAGTTCCCTTGTCAGTGCAACTTTTAATATTTTGACATAATGTTCCTCAAGCCATTCATAAAAAAATTTGCTGGGAACTTGAATACTGAGAGAGTTTTCGGTGATTTTGAGCGGGATGATGGGCTCAAACCAGGTCTTGTAGGCTTGTTGCTGGATATTATCCTTGATAAACACCAAGCAGTTATTCCAAATTTTTTCAGCAGAAGCCTCCATCCAGGTTATTAAAATAAGGTTTAATCAGATCAAAGTCTATTGAGAATGTCATAAGATCATAACATTACAAATATTGAAATAAAAAACTGAAAAAAAACTTTTTTTTCGGTTGATTTTTTAATTTTTTTTTTTGAAATTATGGAACGGACATTACAAACTTTTTTTTAATAAATACTTCATCATTTGATATCATATACTTCACAGATTTTTAGAATTAGATATACAGAAACGGATCAAATGGGGTTCGCACATCACAGCCATTACCTCAATTATTTTGAGATGGCCAGAATCGAATGGCTGAACAGTATCGGTTTTTCTTATGCAGAGCTTGAGCGAAGTGGTACTGTAATGCCGGTAGCCTCTGCCGAGGTTAATTTTAAATCTCCTGCTTTATTTGATGATCCACTCAGGATAATATTAACCATTGATAAAATCCCAAGAGCCAGCATAAAGATTGATTATGTCATCATCAATAAATCTGAAAAGGAAATCGCAAATGGTTCCACCACTTTGGCTTTTTTAAACCGTGAAACCAACAGACCCATCAGGTGTCCTCAGGCCTTGCTGGAGATCATTGACTCTTTGTAAAGGGTGATCAGTGTATCCGCATTGATGGTTGAAGTGGTGTGAACCCTATCTCTATTGATTAGGGGTCCTTTTAAGCCTGCGCCCAATTCGTCTTTTGTGACAAAAATTCTTGCTTCATCCCAAAGACCTTCATCAATAAAGCATTGAAGGGTTTTGCTTCCACCCTCTATGATTACAGATTGTAGATCATTGTCATAGAGTTGATCCAAAATTTCTTGGGCTTTTAGCGGCAGATGATCTGTAATCTCTTCTTGATTTTGATTTTTGATTGTAAGAAATTTTCCTTTCTGTAAATTAAAATCACTTTCGGTATGGGATAATTTTTGCTGGGGATCAATTACCACAGCCAATGGGTTTTTCCCTTTCCACAAGCGGGTGTCCAATTTCGGGTTATCATTCAGTGCTGTTTGTACCCCAATCATAATGGCTTCTTCCTGACTCCTCCACTGGTGGACACGTTGTTTGGACAAGGGATCGGTCAGCCAGTATTTTTTATGGGTTTCTTCTGGAGCCATAAAACCGTCTATGGTTTCGGCCCATTTTAAGATGACGTAGGGTCGTTTTTTTTGGTGGAAACTAAAAAAACGACGATTGAGCTTTTGACATTTGGATTCAAGAATCCCAATTTCGACCTCACATCCTGCTGCTTGAAGTTTTTTTAGCCCTTTCCCCAAAACTTTTTTGTTTTCATCCAGACATCCGATGATTACCCTTGGAATTTTCATTTCCAAAATCAAATCCGTACAGGGAGGGGTTTTACCAAAATGATCGCAGGGTTCCAAATTCACATATAATGTGCTGTTGGAGAGTAGGGATGGATCTTTAACTTTTGAGATGGCTTCCCTCTCGGCATGGTTGCAGCCCGCCTTTTTGTGCCATCCTTCGCCTATGACTTTTCCCTCATGAACGATCACACTACCCACCAGGGGATTGGGGTAGGTGTTTCCCAAACCTTTTTTGGCCAATTCGAGGCAGCGTTCCATAAAAATGGCATCATTCATTATGCGATCTTAATAATTTAAAAACAGATCAAATTTAAGTCAAAAATGATTGTGTTAATTTTGCACATGCTTTTAAATGAATTTAGAAATCATTTTACCTCTTCTTTGACAGACCATTACCCAAAATCTGAGATTATTGCATTCTATCGCCGTTTAACGGATTTCTATTTTCAATGGCCCCCAACTTTTTCTGTTTTGAATCCCGAATATCAACTCAATGAAGAGGAGTTAATGAAATTATCCCTAGCCCTAGATAAATTGAAAAAATTCAGACCTCTGCAATATATTATTAACGAGTCTTATTTTTATGGAAGGTCATTTTATGTAAACGAGCAAGTGCTGATCCCTCGTCCAGAGACAGAGGAACTGGTCAAATGGGTTTTGAGTGATTTTAAAGATGTAAAAGATCATCGTAATGTTTTGGAGTTGGGAACAGGGAGTGGTTGTATTGCCATTAGTTGGGCAAAAGAACAAAGCAAATTCTGTATTGAAGCCTTGGACGTATCGGAGACCGCTCTAGATATCGCAAAAAAAAATGCTTCACACCACCATGCGGAAATAGATTTTATCCAACAAGATCTGACAACTATCGAGGTTTGAAGTAAATCCATAGATGTGGTTGTTTCAAACCCGCCCTATATTGAACCTGATGAAAAAAAGGAGATGTTGTCCAATGTATTGGAATACGAACCGCATTTGGCCTTGTTTACACCAAAGCGAGAACCACTTTATTTTTATAAAAAAATTATTGCTATAGCGCAATCCAGTCTCAACCCCAATGGATGTTTGTATCTGGAGATCAACCCAAAATTTAAAGAAGACTTGCTCACCTACATTAAAAGAAGAACTTTTAAGGATATTGAAGTGAGAAATGATATTTTTGGAAAAAATAGAATGCTTAAAGCGGTTAAGTCATAAATGGATGCCAAGGAAAAAATCAAGCAATTAAGGGAAGCTTTACACGAGCACAATTACTTGTATTACATATTGGATGCCCCCAAGATCAGTGATTTTGAATTTGACCAAATGCTCAGTTCTCTTCAAGAGTTGGAGCGACAATATCCTGAACTTTTTGATCCCAATTCTCCCACTCAGCGCGTTGGGGGAGGAGTGACCAAGAATTTCAAAACACAAGCCCACCGCTACCCGATGTATTCCCTTTCCAATACCTATTCCAAAGAGGAGTTGTTGCAATGGGTAGCACGTGTGGAAAAAGTATTGGGGGATGAAAAATTTGAATTTACTTGTGAGTTAAAATACGATGGGGCTTCCATCAGTCTAACATATGAAGGGGGTAAGTTTTTAAGGGGGGTAACCAGAGGTGATGGTACTCAGGGCGATGATGTTTCATTGAATTTGAGGACCATTCCAACCATTCCATTGGATTTGAAAGGGGATTATCCCGATTTTTTTGAGATCAGGGGAGAAATTGTTCTGCCTTTCGAAGGCTTCAAAGCTATGAACGAACAACGCATAAGAATGGGTGAGGAGCCTTTTATGAATCCGAGAAATACGGCTTCGGGCTCACTCAAGCTTCAGGACAGTAGATTGGTGGCAGAACGACCTTTGGCGTGTTTTTTATATGCATTGGCAGGAGAGGATTTGGGTGTTGACTCACAAATGCTGGGACTGGAAAAAGCCCGATCTTGGGGTTTTAAAGTTCCACAGACGGCTATTTTGGCCGCTACGGTAGAGGAGGTTTTTCGGTATTTGGATCACTGGGATCAAAATAGGTTTGATTTGCCCTACGAGATTGACGGTGTGGTCATCAAGATCAATCGTTTTGATCAACAGCAAAGTTTGGGATTTACTGCCAAATCTCCACGTTGGGCTATTGCATACAAGTTTCAGGCAGAACGAGCCATCACCCAATTGGAGTCAGTAAGCTATCAGGTTGGGCGAACCGGAGCCATCACACCAGTGGCCAATTTGAGTCCCGTGCTATTGTCTGGAACCACGGTCAAAAGAGCCTCCCTTCACAATGCTGATCAAATTGAAAAGTTGGCGCTTAGAATTGGGGATTCTGTTTATGTAGAAAAAGGAGGGGAGATCATCCCAAAGATTATAGGGGTCAATACTGAAAATCGTCCACCACAGTCCCAGGAAATCATCTTTATCACCCATTGTCCTGAATGTCAATCCGAGTTGGTTAAGGAGGATGGAGAAGCCCAACATTACTGTAAAAATCAATATGGTTGCCCCACACAAATTGCAGGTAAAATTCAACATTTTATTTCACGAAAGGCCATGGATGTCGATGGATTGGGCAATGAAACTGTGACTTTGCTTTATGAAAATCATTTGATTTCCAACATTGCCGATTTGTACCATTTGAATCGCAATGAGCTATTGCCATTGGAGCGGATGGCAGAAAAATCTGTAGATAATTTGCTCCAAGGAATTGAAGCTTCTAAGCAAAAACCTTTTGCAAAAGTTCTCTTTGGTCTGGGAATCAGGTATGTGGGCGAAACAGTGGCCAAAAAATTGGTAAAGGCTTTTTCTTCCATTGACCGCATCAGGGATGCCAGTCGAGAGGAATTGATTGAAGTCGATGAAATTGGGGATCGTATTGCCGACAGCCTATTGGATTTTTTCAATGATGAGAGAAATGTTTTGTTAATAGAACGATTGAGACAGCAAGGGGTTCAGTTGGAGTCCCAAGAACAAGAAGGATCAACCAATACAGTGTTAGCGGATCAAAAATTTGTCATTTCGGGGGTTTTTCAAACCATTTCTAGAGAGGGGTTAAAGGAAAAAATTGAATCTATGGGAGGAACCGTGGTGGGTTCTATTTCTGCTAAAACAAATTATCTGGTGGCGGGAGAGGGCATGGGTCCCAGTAAAAAAGTCAAAGCTGAAAAATTGGGAATCCCCATTATTGATGAATCTACTTTTTTTAATATGATTAAGCTTTAATCTTGTGGTTTGTTTGATTTATAACATTTTACAGTATAAATTGATATAAAAAAATTTTTAATTGTTGAATTTGGTTAATCTTTAATTTTGGAAATGTTAAATTGGTTAAGACGTGCAGTTTTATATCGTATTTACAGAAGGACAATCAAACAGAATTCTGCAACCGATAACAAAGGAGTTTCAAAAAAATTACGGACTATTGCTGTCATTCTTGATCACAGACTTGGGGTTGACAAAGAGCATTTTAAGGAAATAGGAAGTTATTTTAAAATTCCTAGAAGGAATGTCAAGGTGTTGACGTTTTTTCAGTCTCCAAAACAAATAAATGAATCGAATTACAGCAGTAGTTGTACTCCAAAAAATATTTCTAGTTTGGGAGTTTTAAACGGAGTAGTATCTGACTTTTGTAATCAAGGATATGATGTTCTGATAAATTTTTATGATCAAGACGATGTGGATCTAAAATATTTAAGTGCAAAAGCCGATAAAAAATTAAGTATTGGTTTTAAGAGTGTTGATCATGCGTTAAATGATTTAATTATTGAAGTTGATGCGCAAAACATTGAGGTTTTTTTCAGTGAGTGCATCAAATATTTAGAAATATTTTTCAACAACAGAAAATGAAAGAAATTCAGGGACACGGTGTGGCAATGATTACCCCATTTAACAATGATGGTAGTGTTGATTTTAATGCTATTCCGGTCATTATAGATCATCTGATTGGAGGAGGAGTTGATTACTTGGTGGTGTTGGGAACCACTGCAGAAACAGCCACACTTACCAAATCAGAAAAAATTGCAGTGGTTGACAAAATTATCGAGGTCAATGCCGGCCGGCTCCCGTTGGTGCTGGGCTTGGGAGGAAACCATACACAAGAGCTGGTAGCTATGTTTGATTGGTTTGATTTGTCTTCCTTCGCTGCACTTCTTTCAGTAACTCCCTATTATAACAAACCCAGCCAGGAAGGGCTTTATCAGCATTTTAAAACCATAGCAACGCATTCCAGTCTTCCAGTAATTTTATACAATGTTCCCTCTAGAACCGGAGTAAACATTGCTCCCGAGACAGTATTGCGTTTGGCCACAGATTTCGACAATATAGTTGCATTGAAAGAAGCCTCCGGAGACTTTCAGCAAGCCCAAACCTTGATCAAAATATGTCCTCCTAATTTCTCTATTTTGTCTGGTGATGATGAGATGTCATTGCCCATGATTTT
>JAACDY010000219.1 GCA_009936675.1 Bacteroidota bacterium | reverse complement strand
TGCGGTTTATTCGTGACCCAGGGAGGATTCGAACCCCCAACCCTCAGAGCCGAAATCTGATATTCTATCCAGTTGAACTACTGGGCCTATTTATCTATCGATTTAATTTTCTCATGTAGAGAGATCAAGGGTTCTTTAAAATTTAATATCGGCTAAAGTTTATAAACTTCTTGATCCATTAAACCGCTGTGTAAAATTAATATAAAAACTCAAACCGTAATACAAAAATCCATCTCCCTCATGATATTTAACTTGAGAAAAAGTTAGTGGATACCCCTCGGTATAAAAGAAGGCTTTTACTATCTTTATTACATGCGTTGGCCAATTATCCTTTTTGTTTTTCTGATGAGCATATCCCTTTCGGGTCAGCACTTCTCCAAACGAAAAATAAGGCGTATGCTCCAAAAAATACCAGCCTTTGAGCAAGCGCATATTGCTCTGAGTGTTGAAGCTTTAAACACTTCCAAACCCAAGGCTTTTTATCAGGGGGGAAATTATATGACCCCAGCCTCCAACGTCAAGCTACTGACTTTTCTGGCGGCCATCCAAAACTTTGATTCCCTCCCTGCCCTCTACTACAAAAAGAAGGATTCCATCATGCACTTCAAGGCCACAGGCTATCCACTGCTGTTTCATCCTTTTTATCCCGACCCAGAACTGGCCTCATTTTTTGATCAAAAATATTATTGGAAGTATCACGCCCCAAAATCCACATTGAATGCCCACGGCCACGGCTGGTCTTGGGATGACTATTCCTATTATTATGCCGCAGAAAATAGCCCTTTTCCCATTTATGGCAATACTACACAAGTCTTTTTAACGTCCAACAGCAACCGAATGAACCCAGCGTCCCTTGAAAAGCAAATGGTCTTGGACACCCTTGGGCAAAATTTGCATCGCAAACGATCCAAAAATCGTTTTTACCTCAACCCCCAAAGTTTGGAAGAAAGAGACACCCTCTATCATCCCTTTATCACCAGTGACAGCCTCTTCGTAGAGATACTAAATGATCATACTAAACTTCCTATTCAATTGGTAAAAGATTCCATTTCCAACTGGAATCTAATGTATTCCCGTCAAGAAAAATTACTATACAAAGGATTGCTCCAAGACAGTGACAATGGGGTGGCTGAGGCCTTGGTAAACATGGTCTCACAAAAAACCTTTAATGAAATGAATGTTCAAAAAATAATCGACACCCTCAAGCTTCAATGGGAACCTTGGCTGCCCGACCCCATCGAATGGGTGGATGGGTCGGGAGTTTCCAGATATAATATGGTCACCCCCAGAACATTGATTGCGGTACTCAAAAAAATTCACCGAGAAATAGGACTTGAATCTATTAAAGAATATTTCCCCAAAAGCGGGCGCTCTGGAACCCTCAAAGACTATGCAATAAGTAATGTATATGCCAAAACAGGAACCCTTCGACACAATCACAACCTCTCTGGCTATTGGATCAGCGATAGGGGAAATGTCTATGTCTTTTCCATCATGGCCAATCACTTTACCACTCCCACCGACCCAATTCGACAAGGCATTAGTGAGTTGCTAAGACAGTTTCAAAAAAAATTAAAGTGATTTTTTTAATAAAGACTCAAAAAGATTGAAGAGCCATATAGACAGCAATGAAAAAAAATACCATTGATTAACTTAAGAACTTCTAAAAGCGCATGATGAATTACAAAAAATTAATTTTTTTCATTTGTATTTGGGTCTGTCCGTTAAGTCATGCTCAGTCAACCCCTACACAAAATCCAATAC
This sequence comes from Bacteroidota bacterium, assembly GCA_009936675.1. Lineage (GTDB taxonomy): Bacteria > Bacteroidota > Bacteroidia > Flavobacteriales > Flavobacteriaceae > UBA8316. The sequence goes on along the minus strand of JAACDY010000219.1, from coordinate 13,458 downwards.
CCAACAAAGCGCAATTGGCCTGGCAACAGGCAGAGTTGGGTGCGGTTTTTCATTACGACCTTCACGTCTTTGACAACAAAAAATACCGCCAAACGGGTAAGTCTGGCAATAGAGTTAATCCCGTTTTAAACCACCAAATTTTTAATCCTGAACAATTGGACACCGACCAATGGATCCGGGCCATTAAAAAAGCTGGATTCAAATTTGCCATCATCACCGCCACCCACGAAACTGGTTTTGCACTATATCCGTCACGGGTGAACCCCTACAGCGTAAAAACCTTGGAATGGAAAGACGGCAAAGGGGATATCGTAAAAGATTTTGTCAATTCCTGTAGAAAATACGGTATTCAACCCGGTATCTATGTGGGAATTCGTTGGAACTCTTTTTTTGGTGTACACGATTTTAAAGTCAACGGAACCGGTGAGTTCCAAAAAAAGAGACAAGCCTATTACAATCAGATGGTAGAAGGAATGGTCAAAGAATTATGTACCCAATATGGTCCCCTTTTCGAAATATGGTTTGATGGCGGAGCCAGCCACCCCGATCTGGGTGCTCCCGATGTACTACCCATTGTAAAGAAATACCAACCCAACTGTTTGTTTTATCACAACAACCAACTCGCAGAAGCCCGATGGGGAGGGTCTGAATCCGGAACAGTCCCCTACACTTGCTGGGCCACATTTCCCACCCCTTACTCCCATAGTGGTGATACTACTGCAGACCACATCAATTTATTGAAACACGGTGATCCCAATGGGAAGTATTGGATGCCTGCCATGTCCGATGCTCCTCTAAGGGGATACAACGGAAGACACGAATGGTTTTGGGAACCAGGTGATGAGGAGCATATTTTTCCATTGAAAGACTTGATGAAGATGTATTATCGATCTGTGGGGCATAATTCTACCTTGATTATGGGACTAACTCCAGACCCAAGGGGTTTGCTTCCCAATGCCGACGTAAAACGATTGGAGGAATGGGGAAAGGCCATTCGGAAAACTTTTTTAAATCCCATTGCTAGCACTTCTGGCATGGGTGACCAGATTCTACTTCCCTTAAAAAGTCCAAAAACCATCAAAAACATTGTCATTCAAGAACAAATTGCAAAGGGACAAAGGGTCAGAGCCTACAGCATTCACGCACTTCGAAAGGGAAAGTGGACAATCATTACTCAAGGACAAAGCATTGGACACAAAAGGATTCACAAAATCGATCCTATAGAGGTTGAAGCACTAAAACTTCAAATCAGCGAAAAAATTCTTCCTCCCATCATTGAAAATTTTAGTGTTTATTAGTGTAAAAAATTAAATTTCGGTATTTCAAATCTATCAAAGCACTCTGAGCTTCATTTTTTACTTTTATCATCCATGTTCAACACGAAAATCGAAAGAGAGTAATGTATAGCAAAACACAAAAAAATATAGCTTAACGGAGAAAAGAATTTGAAGACTAACATATCACTTATTTTGAATTCAATTTAAATAATCCAAAGATTTGAGAGGAAAGCCTATGGAATTATTATTCATCCTAATTATATTGTTGATGTATTAATACTTTTCAAAATGAAAAAAATTTGGAATTTACTACTCCTTATTCCCTTTTGTGTTTGCCCTCAATCTGAGAAAGATGTCTATCTCTTTTCCTATTTTAAGAACAACGGAGAAGATGGTTTGCATTTGGCCTACAGCTATAATGCGCTCCAATGTGAAGCACTGCGTCAAAATCAATCCTTTTTAAAACCTACGGCTGGAAAAGATCAATTGATGCGGGATCCCTGTATCGTCCTAGGTCCTAATGGGGTTTTTCATATGGTTTGGACCGTTAGCTGGAACGAAAAAGTAATCGGATATGCCTCCTCCAAAGATTTAATTCACTGGTCACCACAAAAAGAAATCCCCGTAATGGTTCACGAAAAAGAGGCGAGAAACTGTTGGGCTCCCGAAGTGTTTTTTGATCCAAAATCCGAACAATATATCATTATCTGGTCAACAACCATTCCAGGAAGATTTCCCAAAACAGAAAATACTGGAGACTCAAAGTATAATCACAGAATGTACTATGTAACGACCAAAGACTTTGAAGAATTCAGCGAAACCCAACTTTTTTTTGATCAAGGATTTAATGTGATCGATGGAACCATAAAAATGGAAGAGGGACGTTATCTTTTGTTTCTAAAAGATGAAACCAGACATCCTCCCGAAAAAAACATTCGGCTGAGTTATAGTGACCAGATTACCAAAGAATACAGTAAAGTCTCTGAACCCATTACCGGAGATTATTGGGCAGAGGGGCCTACAGCCATCAAAATTGGAGAATACTGGTGGGTATATTTTGATAAATATCGACGGCATAAAATGGGAGCCGTTCGTTCCAAAGACCTCCTCCATTGGGAGGACGTTTCTGAAAAAATATCCTTTCCCGAAGGAACCCGTCACGGTACTATTTTTCGGGTAAAAAAAGAAATTTTAGAACCATTGTGGGAACTCGATGACGAGCATTAATCGCACCAAAATACTATGGCGTTAACTTCTGTTTAACGATAGTTGAGATGGTTTTACCATCTGCCTTTCCTGCCATTGCTTTGCTGGCCATACCCATAACCTTTCCCATATCTTTCATTCCTTCAGCACCGGTTTTGGCAATGATCTCATCGATGATTTTTTCTATGGCCTCGGGCGTCAATTGCTCTGGCAAAAATTGGGCGATGACCTCGGCTTGAGCCTCTTCGGGCGCTGCAAGATCATTGCGGTTTTGCTCTTTAAAAATCGCTGCGCTGTCTTTTCGTTGCTTAACCAGTTTTTGTAGCAATTTAATTTCTTCCTCTTCGGAGAGATCAGCATCGCCTGCTGTTGCGGTTTTGGCCAAAAGCACTGCCGACTTAATGGCCCTTAGAGCTTCGAGTTTCAGAGTATCTTTGGCACGCATTGCGGCCTTGAGTTCGTCAGTTAGGGTATTGAGTAAAGACATAAGTGATTAATCTACGTTATCGTGTAAGAAAGAGTTATTGGATCGCAGTTGTATATCGTCATTTTTATCGCTATCCACAGACAACCTTGACTCATTCGACTCAGATGAGGAGGGTTGATCCAATTCGAGTCCCATTCTTTTATATGCGGGTTGTTTCTCAAACTCATCAATTTTACTCACACTGTGTTTAAAAGCATGATTGAATTTTTTCAAATGCTCTTTTCTTTCTTCATTTTCTTTGGTAGCGGTTTCTTTAATTTTCTTGTCAAAAGGAGAATCATCGTGGGGTGAACTCATCACCTCCTCCATGTCCGTAACAGGGATTTCTTCCCGTTTTTCAACCACTTCAAACTCAAAATCAATAGCCTCCGAAAGGGAAGCATCTTCTTTGACCTCTTCCTCCTCTGCTTCGGAAAGGGTATGGACTATTTTTTCGGCCGATACCTCTTGATTATCGGATATCGGTAAGCCAAAATCAAAGGCAAATTGATTTTCTTCCTCAGCTTCCACTTCCTCAGATCCTACAACCTCTAAATCTAAAACTTGCTCGTCCAGATCGTTGATGATAAATTCCTCCTCCTCCGTTTCAATTTCCAATGCTTCTTCTGGCTGATCATATTCCAGTATTTCATAGACCACCTCCATATTTTCAATAGCGGGAGTAATGGCAATCAATTCATCTTCAGATTCAACTTCTTCTGCTTCGATCTTTTCTGCTTCCATCATCTCGGATTCAGCCTCATAACCGCTTACAATTTCTGCAACCACGGGTATGGAAAATAAATCTTCTTCCTCTACTTCTTCTTTTTCATCCAACATAAAGTTGGTGGTTGTCTCTTCCTTCTCAGGAGTTGGCTCCTCGCCAATCTCCTCCTCGACCTCATTCTCAATCTCCTTTTTTACTCCCCTCTCATGGGGTATTTCAAAGGGATCGGAATTTACTTCACTCCCCATAAGATTGTGTTCTAAGGTTTGATCTTCCTCGAGGGTGTGTATGATTTTTTTGGCTTCGGTATTTACAATCTGGTGTTGTTGATCAGCGCCAAAACCAGTGGCAATGATCGTCACAGAAACTGAACTTTCTAGTTTTTGATCTTCTCCAATTCCCATAATGATATTGGCGTTGTTACCAGCCTCTGTTTGAATGAAATCATTGATTTCTCCAATTTCATCTATTGTAATTTCTTCGTTTCCGGAGACGATTAAAAGCAGTACATTTTTACAACCTGTGATTTTATTATCATTCAATAAGGGGGAGTCCAGTGCATTGATGATGGCATCGTGTGCACGGTTGGTTCCACTTGCAGAACCAGATCCCATGATGGCAGTACCGCTATCTTTAAGTACTGTTTTGGCATCCTTCAAGTCTATGTTTTGACGATAGTGATGGGTAATAACCTCTGCAATTCCTCGAGCTGCGGTGGAAAGTACTTCGTCAGCTTTGGAAAAACCGGCTTTAAAGCCCAAATTTCCATAAACCTCCCTGAGCTTGTTGTTGTTGATTACAATCAGTGCATCAACGGTTTTTTTGAGGTTTTCCAAACCTTTTTCGGCTTGTTCCAATCTCAATTTGCCTTCAAACTGAAAGGGCATGGTAACAATACCCACAGTAAGGACATCCATTTCTTTGGCCATTTTAGCAATGATGGGGGCAGCACCTGTTCCAGTACCTCCTCCCATTCCAGCGGTAATAAAGACCATTTTGGTTTGGGTAGTCAATAGGGTTTTAATGTCCTCAAAACTCTCTTCGGCAGCCAAAGCCCCCACCTTCGGGTTGGCTCCAGCACCCAGTCCCTCGGTCAATGATGCTCCCAACTGTATTTTGATGGGCACTGAACTCTCGTTAAGAGCTTGGGCCTCAGTGTTGGTTATCACAAAATCAACCCCGTTGATGCCTTGTTGAAACATATAATTAATGGCATTACTGCCCCCACCTCCTACACCAATGACCTTGATGACATTACTTTTGTTTTTGGGTAAGTCAAAACTAAAATTATTGTTCATTTCAGATTCCATTCCAATGTAATTATGCGTTATCTAAAAATTCTTTAAACTTCTCTACCCATCGATCCAAAATCGTTTTCCTATTGGAAGACAAAGGATTGGGTTCTACTGTTTGGGAAATGGGTTCCCCATTTTGGTCTTCAGCAACTTCGCTTTCCTGGGGTTCAGGACTTTCAACGTTATTTTTTTCTTGTTGCTCCAAGGCATTCATCAACAATCCCACAGCAGTGGCCAGTATAGGACTGGCATCCGATTTTTGGGTGTCTCCGGCCAAATGTTCACTGGGGTAACCAATTCGAGTGTCCATACCAGTGATGTATTCCACCAACTGTTTCAGGTGCTTCAATTGGCTTCCTCCTCCCGTCAATACCACTCCTCCAATCAACTTTTTCTTTTGATCGTCATGACCGTAGTTTTTAATTTCCAAATATACTTGCTCCATGATTTCCACCACACGGGCATTGATGATTTTGGAGAGGGTTTTGAGAGAAATTTCTTTGGGTTCCCTACCTCTTAGACCAGGAATGGAGACAATTTCAGAATCCCTATTTTCGCCGGGCCAAGCAGAACCAAATTTGACTTTTAGGAGTTCCGCTTGTTTTTCGATAATGGAACAACCCTCTTTGATGTCTTCAGTGATGACGTTACCACCAAAAGGAATTACCGCCGTATGACGAATGATGCCATCCTTGAAAATGGCCAAGTCAGTGGTTCCTCCACCAATATCAATCAAAGCCACACCAGCTTCTTTTTCTTCTTGACTCAAAACAGCCTCCGAAGAAGCCAAAGGTTCAAGCGTAATATTGCCCATAGATAAACCCGCACTTTTGACACATCTACCGATGTTCTTTATAGAAGTTACCTGCCCTACTACCACATGGAAATTGGCCTCTAATCGACCACCATACATTCCAATGGGCTCTTTGATTTCAGCCTGACCATCTACTTTGTACTCCTGTGGAAGAACGTGAATGATTTCTTCACCGGGCAACATGACGAGTTTGTAAACCTGTTGAATAAGGCGCTCCACATCTTCCTGAGAAATGACCTCTTGGGCATTGGTTCGGGTGATATAATCACTGTGCTGGAGGCTCCTGATGTGTTGTCCGGCAATACCCACAACAACCTCATCGATTTCCTGTCCAGACACCACTTTGGCTTCCTCTACGGCTTGCTGAATAGATTGTATGGTTTGGGTGATGTTATTGACCACCCCTCGGTGAACGCCCAAGCTTTTGGATTTTCCAATCCCTAGAATTTCAACCTTTCCAAATTCATTTCTGCCCCCCACCATGGCGACGATTTTGGTGGTTCCAATGTCTAGTCCTACTGAAATTTTTGAATGCTTCATAATGTTAATTTAAGATCCAACGACTTGATTTTTAAATTTTAGGTTGATCAGGCTGTAATTCCTTTCCAACTTGTGATTATCGTGATAGGCACAAAAAACTTTAAGTTTGGAAAGCTTTTGACCGATGTGACGTATTTGCCCGATTTCTACCTCAAAACCGTAGGATTTCAACCCTATGAAATAGGAATTTGAACGGTAATGGATAGAAGCCAACTCATCTCGCAAAAATGAATCTTTATCAATTTGATCAATCAATGATAAAAGATTCTCCTTTTGCTCTTCTTCAAGCGCTCCCAAGAATACAGGAACTTTTGGGGTATGATTTTTGGAAATAGGTAATTGATTTCCCACCTTGTCCAAATAATATTGTTCAGAGCCTTGCACTCTGACAACAGCATTTTTTTCCTGAATATTCACCCCTAAAACACCTTGTTGAAAGTGAAAAACCTCAGCATTTTGCACATAAGGGTTTTCTTCTATTAAGGTTTCAAGCATACTCAAAACTAAACTATCTTTGGGCTGCCACGGAAGTGCCCCTTTGTTTTGTATTAACAATTTATCAACGAAAGCAGCACTTAAAAATCGTACCTCTTGGGGTTCAAAATGGATTGCTACTTTCTCCACCAAACGCTTGTTATTCCTCAAATGCGCAAAAACGCAGATCAATACCGTTAAGATTAAAACCGTTGTGAAAAAGAGGTATTTATTGAGTTGCATTTAGGCTGTTTTTTTGAGTTTTTGAATGTGATTACCTATATCTCCCGCTCCCAAAACCAAGACCAAATCTGCTTTGGAATTGACGATGGTCGTCCGAAAATCTTCGTCTGAAATTTTTCTTTTGTTCTGGTGCTGAATCATCCCCAATAAAACATCTGAACTAACTCCGGCTATAGGCTCCTCTCTGGCTGGATAAATGTCCATCAAAACAATTTCATCAAATTGACTGAGAACCTCCACAAACTCCTCCATAAAATCTTGAGTACGTGAAAAAAGATGAGGTTGAAAAACCACCATATTGTGCTTGTCGGGATAAAATTCTGAAATGGTTTTCAAAACAGCGTTGATCTCCTCAGGGTGATGGGCATAATCGTCAACCACCGTTTTATTTTCTAATGAAAAGACCTCCATTCTGCGATGGATGCCCTTAAAAGTTCCCAAGGAGGCCAAGGCTTTTTCCAAAGGCAAACCTCCCCTATCCAAAACTGCCAATGCGCCAATGGCATTGGACAAATTGTGCCGACCCATGGCTTTGAGATAAACATCTTTGTGGGTTTGGGTAGGACTCACCAGATCAAAGCGATATCCCGACCCCTCCACTCGAATGGACTGTGCATAATAATCGGCTTTTTCCTCCACAGCATAGCGACAAGCTTCCATCTCTACACCTTGGGCAACCACCACTTTGTGCTTTACCCTTTCCGAAAATTGTTCAAAGGCTTTCTTCATGTTTTCATGATTGCCATAGACATCCAAATGATCCGCATCCATAGCAGTGATGCAAGCATAATCGGGAAACAATTGTAAAAAGGAGCGATCGTATTCATCTGCTTCCACGATGGAGTATCTTTTGCCTTTCTGTATCAGATTACTTTGATACTCATTCATGATTCCTCCCAAGAAAGCAGTGAACTCTAAATTCAGATGGGCGAAATAATGGGTTAAGAAAGAAGCAGTGGTGGTTTTTCCGTGGGTTCCTGCGATGGCAAATAATACGGTGTCTTTGGTGATTTCTCCCAATACGGCAGCCCTTTTTTTGATTTGATTTCCCTGATCAATAAAAAACCGGAGCTGGGGATGGTCTTGAGGTACTGCCGGAGTATAAACGATTTGAGTATTTTCTTGACGATATTCCTCGGGCAAGGCAGTAACTGAAGCATCAAACAAAACATCGATCCCCAAATTGATCAATTGGGAGGTGATGGGACTGGAAGTTTTATCATAACCCATGACCCTATTTCCTCCATCAAAAAGGTATTTAGCCAAGGCCGACATTCCTGTGCCTCCGATTCCCAAAAAATAATATTTATTCCCTTTTCGATTCATCTATAAAAGTGCTTCAACGAGATTTACAATTTTAGAGGTGGCTTGGGGTTGAGCCAATTTTTTTAAATTTTCTGCCATTTGCTGCTGTTTGTTTGAGTCGAGCAACTGGATAAATACGGTCTCAAATTCTTTTTCCAAATCTTTTTCTTCAATCACCAAGGCTGCTCCCCGATCGGCCAAGGCCATTGCGTTGTGATATTGGTGATTTTCAGCCACATTGGGCGAAGGAATTAGCAAAGCTGGACGGGCGGCAAAACATAACTCGGAGAGGGTGGCCGCTCCCGATCTGGAAATAATCATATCTGCCGCTGCATAAAGCCGATCCATATCGGCAACAAAAGGCATGATCTTTACCGTATCCGATTGATGTTTTTTGTATTGCTCATAATACAAGGAACCGCATTGCCATATCAATTGAAGACCTTGTTTTTCAAAGGCATCCAAGTTTGCCGAAATCAATTGGTTGATCTGCCTTGCTCCCAAACTTCCTCCCAATACCACCAAAGTCGGCCTGGCTGGTATTTGTTTAAAAAATGTCTTGGCCTCAGTAGGATTCCATTTGCCCTCGATGATGGATTTACGGATGGGATTACCAGTATGATTCAATTTATCTTTTGGAAAAAATCGCTCCAAACCGTGATAAGCCACCGCAATGGTTTTAACGCTTTTGGACAATAGTTTGTTGGTAATTCCCGGATATGAATTTTGTTCCTGTATCAAGGTTGGGATCTTGAATACCACAGCCATAAAGAGTAAGGGACCACTAGCAAAACCCCCTGTCCCTACCACCACATCGGGTTTGAACTTCAAAAGAACCGCAATGGATTTTAATAAACTCAAAACCAGTTTAAGAGGAAATATTAAATTCCTGAAGGACAATGATCTTTGGATGCCATCAATCCAAAGACCGATGATTCTGTATCCCGCCTTGGGAACTTTATCCATTTCAATTCTACCCAAGGCTCCAACAAATAATATATCCGCATTGGTATGCCGCAATTTGAATTCGTCAGCAATGGCCAGTGCAGGATACAAATGCCCCCCTGTTCCGCCTCCCGATATGATCACTTTATATGGTTTCACTGAGTATGGTTAATGGATTTTCGTTATGGTCTTCAGCCTCATCCGAGCTGTTGGATTCTATTTTTTGTGAAGCACTCACGCTGAGGATCATTCCAAAGGCAATACAAGTCATCCAAGCAGCGGTACCTCCACTACTGATCAAGGGTAGGGTTTGACCTGTAACGGGAAAAACTTGCAAGGCCACTGCCATGTTTATAAAAGCTTGAATGATGATGGGCAATCCCAATCCCAAGACCAGGAGTTTTCCATAGACTGTATCCGACTTATGGGCAATGACAACAATTCTGAACAGCACTACGAGATACAATAAGATCAAAGCAGTGCCCCCAACCAATCCAAATTCCTCAACGATAATGGCATAGATAAAATCGGAGGAACTCTGAGGTAGGAAGTTTTTCATAACACTTTTCCCAGCTCCTACTCCCAAAAGACCCCCAGTAGCAATTGCAGTTTTGGCCCTTTCGATTTGGTAGTTTCCAACGTTGTCATCGGCACTTATAAAATTTTCTATCCTATTGATCCAAGTGTCTATCCTATTGGGAAACCAATCAGGATAAGCCTTGGCAATCAACACAAACAGCAGCGCCATAAAGAGCCCCATGCCCAACATTCCCAAAAGGTACTTGATGGGATAGCCTCCCAAAAAGACCAAGATCAATACCATAAAAAACAGCACTGCCGCAGTCGATAAATTGGCAGGTAAAATCAGTAATGTCACAAGAATGACCGGTAACCAAAGGGGTAGTATGGATGTTTTTAACCGATACAGCTTGGGATTTTCTTTGGACATCAAATTCGCCACATATGCCAATAGCACTATGGAAGCCAGTGTAGAGGTTTGAAAGCTCAAACCAACAATCGGTATCCTAATCCATCGGTTGGCATTGGCACCAGCAATGAGATTACCCTGAGAGGCGGTATAAATCAACAACAAAATAATCAAGGGTAAGGCCAATATGGAAATGCCCTTAAAATACTGATAAGGAATTTTGTGAAGACCATACATCAAACCAAAACCAAAAAACAAGACGATAAAATGTTTTAGCAGATGACCCCAGGGAGTTCCCTGACCTACCACATAGGTCAAATTAGAACTGGCACTAAATACTGGAAGAAATGAAAAAATAGATAGCAAAGCCAAAGCTACCCATAGTACTCTGTCCCCCAATATGATGTTCTTTGTATTGTTCATTTTGTGTCGCTACAATTCTCTTACGGCTTGTTTAAATTGATTTCCCCTGTCCTCATAGTTTTGAAACAGATCAAAACTCGCACAGGCTGGTGAAAGCAAAACATTGTCATTTTTGTCAGCAATTTTTTGTGCGATCAACACAGCTTCTTTCATGGATTGGGTCTCCACCATAAGATCGGTAATGGACTGAAAAGCATTGATGATTTTTTGATTGTCAACCCCCAAGCAAACAATGGCTTTTACTTTTTCTCTGACCAAAGGATAAAGCATTTCATAGTCATTGCCTTTGTCCACACCACCAACAATCCATACGGTTGGCGCACTCATGCTCTCCAAAGCGAAATAAACCGCATTGACATTGGTTGCTTTTGAATCATTGATGTACCTGATGTTTTGAATCTTCAAAACGGGTTCCAATCGGTGAGGTGCTCCTTTAAAATGGAGCAGACTTTCACGGATGGTTTCTTTACTGACATCAAGTAAATGAGCGACTGTTGAAGCGGCCATTGCGTTCAAAAGATTGTGTCTTCCTCTTAAAGGAAATTCCACTGTATTAATCATAGTCTTGTTTTTTTGAGTTTCAATTAGGATACTATCGTTTTCTATATAGGTGGTATTAATCTTTTTATTTGAAGCTCCAAATTCGTGAAGCGTCACTGTAGTAACAATGTTTTCTAGGGCGGCACTCAACTGAGGGTCTTCCCCATTGAAGAGTAAAAAATCGCGCTGGGTTTGGTTTTCATTAATCCGCAGTTTTGATTTTAGATAGGCTGTAAAATCATCGTCATAGCGATCCAAATGATCGGGAGTAATATTGGTAATCACCCCAATGTGAGGGGCAAAATCGACAATATCATCGAGTTGAAAACTGCTGATTTCCAAAACATAAAATTGATGATCATTTTCGGCCACCTCTTTGGCAAAACTATTTCCTATATTTCCCGCCAAGGCCACATCATATCCAGCATCTTCCAATATTTGATAAGTCATCATAGCAGTAGTAGTTTTACCATTACTACCCGTAATACCAATAAGAGTGGCATTGGTGAATTTTGAAGCAAATTCTATCTCCGAAATCACTGGGATATCTGAAGTTTTAAGGGATTGTAATAGCGGAGTATTGGAAGGAATCCCGGGACTTTTCATAATGTATTGGGCATCCTGCATCTTGTTGAGGCTGTGGGACTCTTCTTCCCATTCAATCCCCAAATCATCAAATGTGTTTTTGGAGGATTGTGATATGATGCCTTGATCTGATACAAATACCTGCCAACCCTTTTTTTTGGCCAGTAATGCTGTTCCGCATCCACTTTCTCCTGCACCCAAAATGACAATCTTTTCCTGCATTATCTTATTTTTAGAGTTACAATAGACAATACGGCCAATAAAATTCCAATGATCCAAAATCGGGCTACAATCTTACTTTCGTGCATTCCTGTTTTTTGGTAATGATGGTGCAATGGAGACATTTTAAAAATTCTTTTTCCCACTCCGGTTTTTTTACGGCTATACTTGAAGTAACCCACTTGTATAACTACCGAAAGATTTTCGATCAAAAACATCCCGCAAAGCAGTGGTATCAAAAGTTCTTTTCTAACAATTAGCGCAATTACAGCAATAACCCCTCCTATGGTAAGGCTTCCGGTATCTCCCATAAAGACAGTAGCAGGATAGGTGTTGAACCACAAAAATCCAATCAATGCTCCCGAAAAAGCAGCAACAAAAATCACCACCTCTCCCACATTGGGGATATACATGATGTTGAGATAATCCGAAAAAATCAAATTCCCCGATACCCAAGCAAAAATTCCCAGTGCCAATACCATTATGGCAGAAGAACCTGCTGCCAAACCATCTATCCCGTCGGTCAAATTGGCACCGTTGGATACGGCCACAATAATGAAAACAACGATGGGAATAAAAACGATCCAAGTATATTTTTTAAGATCGGGGGAAATCCAACTCAGTAAACTGGAATAGTCAAAAGCATTATCTTTAAAAAGGGGTATGGTGGTTTGGGTGGATTTTTTTTCGGGAGTAAAAACCTCCTGAATACTGGCTGGTTTTTCCAAAGCTTGCCCTCTAATCTCCTCTTTTACGGTCACACCAGGATGGAAATACAAAACCGATCCAACCACCAGTCCTAATACCAACTGACCCGCTACTTTAAACCTTCCTTTGAGTCCATCTTTGTCCTTCTTAAAAATCTTTATATAGTCATCGACCAAGCCAATGGCACCCATAGAAAGGGTCGTGATAATCAACAGTTGGATGTATATGTTTTCCAATTTTGACAGCAATAAAACAGGAATCAAAGTCCCCAAAATGATGATGATCCCACCCATGGTTGGTGTTCCTGCTTTTTCTTTTTGTCCTTCCAAGCCCAAATCTCTAACAGACTCACCAATCTGTTGGTTTTTGAGAAATCGGATAATGATTCTCCCACAAATAAGAGTAAAAGCAGAGGAAAGGATAATGGCCATAGAAGCCCTAAAGGACAAGAATTGAAAAAGGGTTGCTCCTGGAAACTGAAACTTTTGCTCTAAAAATTCGAATAAATAATACAACATGGGCTAAGAGGTTTTAGAGAATATTTCTTGGGCAATTTTATAATCGTCAAAAGGGAGCTTTTCACCTTTAACTTCTTGGTAGTTTTCGTGTCCTTTTCCAGCAATGAGCACTACATCTCCGGGTTGGGATAATTGACAAGCCACCTTTATGGCCTCTTTTCGACGGGTGACACTCATGGTTTTCTTGTAATCCACTGGATCGACTCCCTCACTCATTTGTTCAATGATGTTCTCTGGATCTTCAT
>JAACDY010000218.1 GCA_009936675.1 Bacteroidota bacterium | reverse complement strand
TCAAACGGGTTTTTTTATAAAATATATTTAAAATGATAAAAATTGCGATTCAAAAATCAGGGAGACTCAATGATGAGTCTCTGGGAATACTCAAAAAGTGCGGCATTTCTATTGACAATGGTAAAGACCAACTCAAGGCTTCTGCTAGAAATTTTCCCATGGAGGTGCTTTATCTTAGAAATGGTGACATCCCACAATACCTTAGAGATGGGGTAGTGGACTTGGCCATTATTGGTGAAAACCTTATTCATGAAAAAGGAAAGGACTTGAGCATCATTGAGAACTTAGGTTTTTCCAAGTGTCGGGTCTCTATAGCTGTGCCCAAAGAAGTTGACTTCAACGATATTCAACAACTCAATGGTAAGCGCATCGCCACTTCCTATCCCAATACCGTCCAACAATTTCTGGAGGAAAACAGAATTTCTGCCGATCTACACATCATTAATGGGTCTGTAGAAATAGCACCCAATATTGGACTGGCAGATGCCATCTGCGATATCGTTTCCAGTGGCAGTACCTTGTTTAAAAACAACCTTAAAGAAGTTGCTAAAATAATGGAGTCTCAAGCCGTATTGGTTCAATCTCCCAATTTGTCTTCAGAAAAATCTGAGATTGTTGACAAATTGCGTTTTCGATTAGGAACCGTTTTACGGGCTAAAAAATCAAAATACATATTGTTGAACGCCCCCAATGATAAAATAGAAACGATCAGTAAAATTCTTCCTGTTCTAAAAAGTCCAACCGTTTTACCTCTAGCGCAGAAAGGATGGTCTTCTTTGCACTCTGTGATTGACGAATCCTCTTTTTGGGAAGTCATTGATGAGTTGAAAGCCGCAGGGGCAGAAGACATCTTGGTTTGTCCAATCGAAAAAATGGTTTTGTGATGCAGCGTTTTATCAATCCCACCCCTGATCAATGGAAGGGTTTAACCCAAAGGGGGTCTGCCTCCTATGCTTCCCTAGAGCCTTTGGCCAAGGAAGTCTTTGACGATGTTGCCCAAAGTGGAGATCAAGCATTGATGAATTATACCGAAAAATTTGACAAAGTTAAATTGGAAGATTTTTCTGTCAGTGCTGAGGAAATTGAGGTAGCTAAGTCTCGTGTACCAGAAAAATTAAAGTTGGCCATCCAAAAAGCAAAAGACAACATCTATCGTTTTCACACAGCTCAAAAGACCAAAGAAGTCAAAGTTGAGACCCAGATGGGTGTCAATTGTTGGCAAAAAAAATTACCTATCGAAAAGGTAGGCTTATACATTCCTGGAGGATCTGCACCCTTGTTTTCCACCATTTTGATGTTGGCCATTCCCGCTCAAGTGGCTGGATGCAGTGAAGTTGTATTATGCTCACCACCAGATGCTAACGGTAAATTACCTGATGTAATACTTTATACTGCAAATCTCTGTGGTGTCGATACGATATTTAAGGTGTGAGGAATGCAAGCCATCGCTGGTATGACCAGGGGAACAGTAACCCTACCCAAAGTGGATAAACTTTTTGGTCCTGGAAATCAATATGTAACCGTAGCCAAGCAGTTGGCCACCCAATATCAAGTGTCTATTGACATGCCCGCAGGGCCCAGTGAGTTGATGGTTGTCGCCGATGCTTCTGCCAATGCGGCATTTGTCGCTTCAGATCTCTTATCTCAAGCCGAGCATGGCCCTGACAGTCAAGTGCTGTTGGTTACTACAGACCTTAAAATGATCGACCAAGTCGATGCGGAAGTCGAAAAGCAAATTTCCATTTTAGAACGTCAAGATACTGCCCGAAAAGCGCTGTACAACTCCAAAATCATCTATTTTGATACGGAAAAAGAGGCTTTGGCATTTACCAATTTTTACGGAGCAGAACACTTGATCGTATGCCTTGAAAACGAGAACGATTTTGTCAATCAAATCAAACACGCTGGTTCTGTGTTTATTGGCAACTATACCCCCGAAAGTGCTGGTGATTATGCTTCCGGTACCAATCACACTTTGCCCACCAACGGCTACGTGAGACAATACAGTGGGGTGAATTTGGATAGTTTTTTAAAAGCCATTACCTATCAAAAAATAACCGCTCAAGGGTTGCAAGATTTGGGGCCCGTGATTGAAGAAATGGCCAGTGCAGAGGGCTTACAAGCCCACAAGAATGCTGTTTCAATACGGCTAAAAAAACTTAGTAATGAGTGATTCTGCAATATCACAATTGGTTAGACCCTTGGTCAGGGAGATGGCTCCCTATCGTTCGGCTCGGGGTGAATTTGAGGATTTTGAGGCTCAAAAAATTTTTTTGGATGCCAATGAAAACCCCTACAACACCGAAGTCAATCGTTATCCCGATCCTTTACAGCGTCGTTTAAAACGAATTTTGGCAAAGGTGAAAGGGGTATCCGCTGATCAAATTTTACTGGGCAATGGCAGTGACGAAGTATTGGATCTGGTCTTCCGTACCTTTTGTGAGCCTGGGCAAGACGAAGTGATTTTATTACCACCTACCTATGGTATGTATGGGGTGTTGGCCCAACTGAACAACATCAAAGCAATTAATGTTCCCCTGGATGACAATTTTCAATTGGATATAGCGGCCATTATGTCTTCGATAAACGAAAACACTAAAGTGATTTTTGTATGCAGCCCCAACAACCCTAGTGGAAACGCCATTCCCTTTGAACAGATTGAAATACTGTTAAACCGTTTTAAAGGTTTAGTAGTAGTGGATGAGGCTTATATTGATTTTTCTGAACAAAGAAGCGCACTGAGCTTGTTGGAAACCTATCCTAAACTGATGATTTGTCAAACCCTTTCCAAAGCCTATGGACTGGCGGGGATACGTTTGGGCATTGGCTTTGCGAATCCTGAAATCATTGATTTTTTTAATAAAATCAAACCCCCTTACAATGTAAATGTACTGACACAAAAAATGGCTTTAGCATCCTTGAATGCTCTGGCTCTTGTGGAACGACAGGTTAAAACTTTGATTGAAGAACGTCAAAAAATGGAAAGAGAATTACCAGCTTTTGGATTTGTTAAAAAAATCTATCCCAGTGATGCCAACTTTCTATTGATTCAAGTGGACGATGCCCAAAAGCGTTACGACCAGTTTCTGGAACAAGGCATAGTGGTTCGCAACCGTTCCTCCCTCTTGGGTTGTGAAAATACACTCCGCATTACGATAGGGACACCCGAGGAAAATATTACATTTATTAACGTTTGTAAATCCATAGATCAATGAAAAAAGTATTGTTCATCGACCGAGACGGTACCCTGACTTTAGAACCGGGAGATTACCAAGTTGACGCCTTTGAAAAACTGGTTTTTTACCCTCAAGTTTTTCGGTATTTGGCAAGTATAGCAAGGGAATTGGACTATGAATTGGTGATGGTTACCAATCAAGATGGTTTGGGAACCGATCGTTTTCCTGAGGAAGAATTTTGGCCCTATCAGAATCATCTGGTCAAGTCCTTTGAAAATGAAGGAGTGATTTTTTCCGAAATACTCATTGATCGTACTTTTCCAGAAGACAAAGCCGATACACGCAAACCGGGTACTGGAATGCTGACCGCTTATATTGATAGCCCTGAGTATAATTTATCAGACTCCTATGTTATTGGAGATCGATTGACAGATATGCAATTGGCCAAAAACCTAGGTTCCAAGGGTATTTTCATTGACAATAATGCCGATTTGGGGGCAGATGAACTAACCGATACCGCATTGGAGGAAACCATTGTACTTACCACTAAGCGTTGGGAGGACATCTATCGTATGCTTTTGTTCAAGGAACGTACAGTGCGTTTGGAACGAAATACCAAGGAAACAAAGATATCAATTGATTTAAACCTAGATGGATCCGGAAAAAGTCAAATCGATACTGGAATCGCTTTCTTTGATCATATGTTGGATCAATTGGCCCGTCACGGGGGAGTTGATTTGAACGTAAAAACCAAAGGTGACTTGGAAGTCGATGAGCATCACACCATAGAAGACACCGCCATTGCTTTGGGAGAAATTTTCGCCAAGGCATTGGGCGACAAAAAAGGGATTGAACGCTATGGGTTTGTCCTGCCCATGGACGATGCATTGGCTCAAGTGGCGCTTGATTTTGGTGGCAGAAGTTGGTTGGTTTGGGAAACAGAATTCAAAAGAGAAATGGTAGGCCAAATGCCAACAGAAATGTTTTACCACTTTTTTAAATCCTTTGCTGATGGAGCCAGGGCCAATCTCAACATCAAAGCCGAGGGAACCAATGAGCACCATAAGATTGAATCCATTTTTAAAGCTTTTGCCAAAGCGATTAAAATGGCTATAAAAAGAGATGCCGAAAAAATGATTTTACCTTCCACCAAAGGAACCTTGTAGGATGAAAACGGTCATTGTAGATTATGATGCAGGAAATGTTAAAAGTTTACAGTTTGCACTGGAGCGCTTGGGTGTAGTAGCGCAAATTACCCACGACACCGAACTTATTTCTTCAGCAGATAAAGTGATTTTCCCAGGTCAGGGTGAGGCGGAAAGTGCGATGAAAAAGTTAAGATCTAAGGGGTTGGACATTTTGATCCCACAACTCAAGCAACCCGTTTTGGGTATATGTTTGGGGATGCAATTGTTGTGCGAAAAAACCGAGGAGGGCAATACTCAAGGCTTGGGTATTTTGCCAGTAAACGTTGTTCGTTTTCCCGATACGGTAAAGGTTCCTCAAATGGGTTGGAATTTGGTCAATCATAAAGCAAAGGGACTTTTTGATGGCATTGATCAAGATTGTTATATGTATCTTGTCCACAGCTATTTTGTTCTTTTGAATCCTAACACCATTGCGCAAAGTAACTATGACGGAAGCTATAGCGTGGCGGTTCAGAAAGACAATTTCTATGGGGTGCAGTTTCACCCTGAAAAGAGTAGTAAAGACGGTTTGCGTTTATTGGAAAATTTTTTAAGTTTTTAAGATGAGGATTATTCCAGCTATAGACATCATAGAAGGTAAATGTGTTCGTTTGACCAAAGGAGATTATACAACACAAAAGATCTACAATGAAGACCCATTGGAAGTGGCCAAAGCCTTCGAATCCAGTGGAGTCACCTCCTTGCATTTGGTGGATTTGGACGGTGCTAAAGCCAAGAGTATTGTCAACCACAGGGTTTTGGAAAAACTGGCCACTCATACTGGACTTAAAATAGATTTTGGTGGTGGGTTAAAGTCCGATACAGATTTAAAGATTGCTTTTGATTGCGGTGCTTATCAGATTACTGGAGGGAGTGTGGCAGTAAAAAACCCTGAAATATTTAATCAATGGTTAGTTGAATACGGGAGTGATAAAATTATATTGGGAGCAGATGTTAAGGGAGATCGTATTGCAGTTAGCGGGTGGATGGAAACCTCTGAAGAAAGCATTTTCCCTTTTGTCAAAAAATACCAAAAAGAGGGGGTGCAGTACGTCATTTGCACCGACATTAGTAAAGATGGTATGTTAGAAGGTCCTGCATTTACACTCTATCAATCTCTGTTAACCGCCTGTCCTGAAATTAAATTGATTGCTTCGGGTGGAGTGTCTGACATTGAAGAGTTGCCTCGATTGGCCAATTTGGGTTGTGAAGGAGTGATCATTGGAAAAGCGATTTACGAAAAAAAGATAAGTTTAAAACGCCTAGAAAGTTATATCATAGAAAATAGTTGATTCATGTTGACCAAAAGAATTATTCCTTGTTTAGATATCAAAGACGGACGTACGGTCAAGGGGGTGAATTTTGTAGCCCTTCGTGATGCTGGCGATCCGGTCGAATTGGCCAGTCGTTATACCAAAGAGGGAGCCGATGAGTTGGTGTTTTTAGACATTTCGGCAACGGAACAAAAAAGAAAAACTTTGGCGGATTTGGTGTTGAAAGTTGCAGCAGCACTCGACATCCCTTTTACAGTGGGAGGAGGAATCAGTTGCGTTGAAGACGCCAAAATATTATTGCGTAATGGAGCCGACAAGGTTTCTATTAATTCGGCAGCCGTCCGTCGACCAGAACTGATCAACGAATTGGCCGATGCATTCGGAAGTCAGTGTGTCGTTGTTGCTATTGACGCTAAAAAGATAGACGATCGTTGGCTTGTTCATTTGGTAGGAGGGAAGGTGCCTACCCCCATTGAATTGAAAGAATGGGCCCGAGAAGCAGAAATCCGTGGGGCTGGAGAAATCCTCTTTACCTCTATGGATCACGATGGTACCAAAAATGGATTTGCCAATTCGGCCTTGGCCGAATTGACTAAAACGGTTAATATTCCCATCATCGCTTCTGGCGGAGCTGGAAATATCCAACATTTTGTGGATGCTTTTAAAGAAGGGAAAGCCGATGCAGCTCTAGCTGCCAGTGTTTTTCACTTTGGAGAAATACCCATCCCACAACTCAAAAAAAAATTAGAAAAGGAAAATATTCCAACAAGAATCATCCGATGAAAACAGCGAATTTTAATAAAAATAAAGAAGGTCTATTACCAGCCATAATTCAAGATGTACAAACATTAAAAGTTTTAATGTTGGGCTATATGAACGAAGAAGCCCTTGAGAAAACACAAACTTCTGGAAAGGTTACTTTTTTTAGCAGAAGTAAACAAAGACTCTGGACAAAAGGAGAGGAAAGTGGTAATTTTTTAAAATTTATATCCGTCAAGGTAGATTGTGACCAAGATACCCTCTTGGTTATGGCTTCTCCGGTGGGGCCGACTTGTCACCAAGGGACAGACACCTGCTGGGGAGAAGTGAACTCCAATGGCCTGGCCTATATCAAAGAATTAGAGGCTGTAATTGAAGATCGTAAGAAAAACCGTTCAAAGGAAAGTTACGTAAGTAGTTTGTTTGAAAAAGGGATAAATAAAATTGCTCAGAAAGTAGGAGAGGAGAGTGTGGAAACCGTTATTGAGGCCATTGCTAACAATGATCCACTGTTTATGGAAGAATCAGCAGATTTATTTTTTCACTACCTCATTTTGTTAAAATCCAAAGGGAAGTCCCTCGAGGATGTTTTGGCAATATTAGAGAAACGCAAGCGATAAATCTCGTTTTTCTTTTCAATGCCCTAAATTTTGTAACTTACGTAAAATCAAAAGGTTATAAAATGAAAAAAGTACCCCTAATCATTAGTCTGTGTTTTATGGTAGCTTGTAATTTTTTCTACCAAGAAAAACACTCTAAAAGCTTTGAACAGCTATCGGAAAGTTATTTTCAAGAATCTCTAGAATTGTACCGTATCAACGCAACCTTTATGGGAGATAAGCGATACAACGATACATTGCCTGATTTTTTGTCTCAGGAATTTGAAGCCAAAAAAAGACACTTCTACGCTTTCTATATCGATCGTCTTTTCCATTATGAAGATCAACACTTGACGTCAGATGAGTTGTTGAGTAAGAAAATTCTCCTTCGCGATCTAGAATTGGAATTGAAAGGCATGACTTTTAACAAAGATTTAATGCCTATAGATCAAATGTGGGCACTTCATCTGACTATGGGTCAATTGGCTTCAGGGAAAGGGGCACAACCTTTTGTGACTCCTCAGGACTACCGAAACTGGCTCGTTCGATTGGAGGGTTATCTGAATTGGATGTCTAGTGCAGAAGATAAAATGAAAGAGGGTATGGAAAAGGGATATGTTTTGCCAAAATCCCTTATCAAAAAAGTAATCCCTCAACTGGCAGCAATGATAGGTTCAGAAGTAAGCGACCACTTGTTTTATAGCCCCATCAAAAATCTGCCCGAAGGATTCACGGCGGAAGAAAAAACAGCATTAACAGCAGCCTACGAGCAAATGATAACCAATAAAATCATTCCGGCCTATCAAAAGCTTC
>JAACDY010000217.1 GCA_009936675.1 Bacteroidota bacterium | reverse complement strand
GCGGATGTATGAGTCTTAAAAAAATATAGTAGTGATCTCTAAATTTAGTGATAAACCCCAAATCTAGAGCATGTAATTTCTTACAGCAGCATTGATTTTATATATCGTTTATGTCGGGGACAAATATCGAGCCCAAGGCTATTGTGCGCCTTATCTGACTTCTTGTTCGGTCCCTGTATTTGGCTTGGCGGCGATTTTGTTTTTTTTGGCATCCCTTATCCTGGAGGACTGATTTATTTTAATGTTGTCTTGAGCAGATCAATTGATTCTGCATGCTGATTATTTTTTGAATTTTGTTTCCTCTCTCAGGGGAAAAAAGGGGTGTGGTAAAGCTTCCATTAATTTCCTTATTTTTGCCTCACAACACCGAAACGTTTATAGCATGCAACTGTATAACAAATTAAGTGCTGAAGAACGCCGCCTATTGATTGCCGAAGCCGGAACAGAACGGCTCACTTTGTCGTTTTATCAGTACCATCAAGTCGAAAACCCGCAGATATTAAGAGACCATTTGTTCCTGCATTGGAACGAAATGTACGTATTGGGCCGTATCTATGTTGCCCACGAAGGCATCAATGCCCAACTGTCGGTTCCCGCTCCTCGCTTTGATGACTTTAAAATTTTTTTGGATGGGATCAGCTTTTTAGAAGGCGTACGGCTCAACATCGCCGTGGAGCAAGACAATGAGTCCTTTTTGAAATTGACGGTCAAAGTTCGGGATAAGATAGTGGCCGATGGCCTTGACGACGCCACCTTCGATGTGACCCAAAAAGGCATCCACCTCAATGCCGAGGATTTTAACGCCCTCTTGTCCCAGCCCGATACGGTATGTGTGGACATGCGTAACCATTACGAAAGTGAGATCGGACATTTTAAAGGAGCCGTCACCCCCGATGTGGACACCTTTCGCCAATCTTTACCTTTGATCGAACAGGATTTATCACAACATAAAGAGGATAAAAAATTGTTGATGTATTGCACTGGAGGAATCCGTTGTGAAAAAGCGAGTGCTTACTTCAAGCATAAAGGATTTAAAAATGTCTTTCAATTGGAAGGTGGGATCATAGAATATGCCCGTCAAGTCAATGAAAAAGGGTTAAAAAATAATTTTATCGGAAAAAACTTTGTTTTTGACGAACGCCGAGGAGAGCGAATTAGTGAGGATGTAATCGCTCAATGTCATCAATGCGGTGCCCCTTGCGACAGCCATGTCAACTGTGCCAACGAAGCCTGTCACCTGTTGTTTATCCAATGCGATTCTTGTTGCGAAAAAAGACAAAACTGTTGTTCTACCGACTGCCAAGAAATCATTAATCTGCCCCTCGAAGAACAAAGAAAAAGACGTAAGGGAAAACATAACAGTAACAAAATATTTAAAAAAGGCCGTAGCGAAGTCTTAAAATTTAAACATTAATTTAGGATTTTACAGCTCCCCAGTCCCTCGAATTAACCTTATCTTTAAATCCTAATTAAAATCTATGGGTTGCGCATCATGTGCTAGTAATGCAAACGGTTCACCACGTGGGTGTAAAAGTAACGGTACCTGCGGGACGGACAGTTGCAATAAACTGACGGTTTTTGACTGGTTGGGCAATATGGAAATGCCTTCTGGGAAAGCCCCATATTCAGTTGTGGAGGTGCGTTTTAAGAACAGCCGAAAGGGATTTTTCACCCTGCCCGAAGGACTGACGGTGGCTGTGGGTGACCCCGTGATTACCCATGTGGACAATGGATATGATCTGGGATTGGTGACGTTGACCGGAGAATTGGTTCGTTTTCAGATGAAAAAGAAAAAAGTAAGTGAAGACAGCGATGAGGTCAGTAAAATTTTACGCAAAGCCAACCAACAGGAAATAGATAAATGGCACGCCCTGAGGGATAAAGAGGCGCAAATTCAAAAACGAGCGCGAGAATTGGCCATTGCTCTGAACTTGGAAATGAAACTTTCTGATGTCGAATTCCAAGGAGATGGCAAAAAGGCCACGTTTTATTATACAGCCAACGGCCGGGTCGATTTCCGACAGTTGATCAAGGACATGGCGCAAGCCTTTTCCATTCGGATCGAAATGCGGCAAATCGGATTGCGGCAAGAGGCTTCGCGCTTGGGAGGCATAGGCTCCTGTGGCCGAGAACTCTGCTGTTCTACTTGGTTGACTGATTACAGATCGGTGTCAACGGCTGCGGCACGTTACCAGCAGTTGTCCCTTAACCCCCTCAAACTGGCGGGTCAATGTGGAAAACTCAAATGCTGTTTGAATTACGAACTCGATGCCTACCGCTCTGCGCTCAACACCTTCCCCAAATCTGAGGTCAAACTCCAAACGGAAAAAGGGGTAGCCGTGATGCAAAAAATGGATATTTTTAAGGAGCAGTTGTGGTATGCCTACAAAGGCGAATGGATGAACTGGCATATGCTCTCGCTCTCATCGGTTCAGGAGATCATTGCCAAAAATAAGAATAAAGAAAAGGTGCACAGTCTTGAGGAATATTCTTCCGAAGCCACGGTAACCGTGACGGAAAAACCCGATGTTGCTTTTGAAAACGTTGTGGGTCAAGACAGTCTGAACCGCTTTGATCGCCCCAATAGATCTAAAAATAAAAGGAGAAAAAAACGCAAGCCCAACCGGCGTCAAGATAATGTTTAGTAAATACGCTATATTTTCAGGATTGATTTTGGGATTGATTTTTGCCTGTAGCGAGCCCCATTTTTTTATGGAATACCGCAATTTTCAGGGAGAGTGGCCCGCTTCTGAAAAAGTTGTTTTTGCGCTCAACGACTCAACCGATCGACCGGTCAATATGACGATTTATATCCGAAACAACCAACATTATCCCTTTTCCAACCTCTTTTTGATCGCCCAACTCAAAACAGGAGATTCCCTTTTGCTCTGCGATACGCTGGAATATGCCATGGCCAACGCCCAAGGCCAGTGGTTGGGGAAAGGATTTTTGGAAGTAAAGGAAAGTAAGCTGTGGTGGAAAGAAAATTATAAATTGCCAAGAGCCAAAAATCTAAACGTTCAGTTGGAGCACTCATTGAGATTCAATGGCAGTGAACAAGGAATGGACCCCCTGGAGGGAGTCGTGGGTATAGGTTTTGCCGTGGAGGAAATTTTAGAAGATGAGTAAACCCAAAAACAAACAAACAAAAAAGAGGAATTACAAAAAGTTCATTTGGGCTTTTTGGTTGCTTTTTCTCACGGGAATTTTGATCGTGGTAGGTGTTTTCGG
>JAACDY010000216.1 GCA_009936675.1 Bacteroidota bacterium | reverse complement strand
AGTTCGGGAAATTCTGAAAGAAGGGCACTGCCTCCCAAGGCGACCAGTTTGTCCACAGCTCCCCCCAAAGTGGGATTGGCAGAAATTCCTGAAAAGCCATCAGAACCTCCACATTCCAAACCAATATTAAGTTTGGAAACAGGGATTTTTTCCCTTTGAATGTCATTGGCTTTTTTTATTTCTACCAGAGAGTCTTTGATTATTTTTTGAATTAAGTTTTCCCCGTTTCCAACCTTTTGCTGGTCGAAAACAAGCAGGGGTTTGTCAAAATTTTTATTGATTGTTTTGAGTTGGTCTAGGAAAAGGTCGACTTGTAAGTTTTGACAACCCAAGCTCAATACCGACGCTCCGGCCACGTTGGGGTTGTTGACATAGCCCGCCAAGAGTTTTCCCAACATGGTGGAATCCGCTCTTGTTCCGCCACATCCTGAATGATGGGTGATGAAGCGTACTTCGACATTGGGAAAGGGATTTACGGCTGGGGGGGTTTGGATAGTTGCTGTCTTTCCTTGAACTAAAGTTCTCAGGTAATGCTGATGTTCGGATAATTTATCGGGATAGAATTCTCGTTCAAATACGGTTTTTAGCAGTTCGATATTTCTGTTTTCACAAAAAACCAAAGGGAAAAAAAGCCAGATGTTTTGGGTGCCTGCTGAGCCGTCTTTGCGGGGATAACCCATAAAAAATCTTTCTTGTAGGGAGGGGCTTTGGGGTGGGCTTTTTCCCGGCTTATCAAAACTGATGTCATCATTGAAGGCATTGTTCATGTTTTGGGTGGTCAATGCTGCTCCTTCGGGAATTTCTTGATTGGCAATACCGACTTTGACTCCATACATGAATAATGGATCATCCTTTTTTACGGATTTCTGTGTAAATTTATGTTTTTGTTGAATGTCCTCAACTAGGGTGATGTGCTGTTCTTCAACTTTGATGGTTTCCCCTTTTTTAAGGTTTTTAAGGGCAACAATCATATTGTCTTGTGGATTGATTTTAATGGCTTTATTCATGACGGAAGGCTTTGAAAAAGATGATAGGCTTCGCTTATTTTGTTGTGAGAGACAATGGCATTTAGTGCTTGGGTGAGACAATCTTTAAGAGGGTCGATCTCGGCCAAGTTCTGATCCCAAAGGGCAGTATTGGAAAGGGTTTCGCTTACTACTTTTTCAACTTCGTTGTTTTCCCAAACCTTTTTGAAGAATAAAATATTTTGAGGGTCATCTTTGAGAGGATGGGGATGTTTTGAAATTTCTTTCCCATAGAAGTAGAAAAGGGCAGCCATGGCAAAAGTCAAATTTTTGGGGACCTTACCTTCTTTTTTATAGTAAGACAGTAGGCTGGGCAATACCCTAACTTTGAATTTCGAGATGGAATTTAAGGAAATAGATTCCAATTGGTGCATGATGAAGGGATTGGAAAAACGTTCCAAAACAGATTGGGCATAGTCTTCTAATGGCTGCCGGTCAAAATCGATACTTGGGATGATTTCCTCCAAAAGGGTTTGGGAAAGAAAATGTTTTAAAAAATCGTCTTGCAAGGCTTCCGAAACGGTGGGGGTTCCGTGGAGCAATCCTATCGGCACTATTGCGGTATGGCTTCCGTTGAGGATTCGCACTTTTCTAGTTCTGTAGATGCCCAAGTCAGGGACGAGTTTGACATCTATATTTTTCAATCGATCTGCTGGAAAAATGTCGAGCAGTTTGGGATTTCCTTCAATTGCCCAAAGAAAAAAAGGTTCGCAAGTAACAATCAATTGGTCGTCAAAGGAAAGCCCTTTTTTGTAAAATTCCAGATCTTTTTTGGGAAAACCCGGAACAATTCTGTCGACTAAAGTATTGTAAAAATTGTTGTGGTGAATCCATGACACAAAGGCATCATCCAACTTCCAAATTTTGCAAAGCTCTAAAATGATTTCTTTGAGCTTACTTCCGTTTTTGTCGATCAGTTCACAGGGAATGATGTGAAGTGCTTTGGAGAGATCTCCCTTAAATGTTTTGTATCGATGATGGAGCAATTGGGTAAGTTTTCCGGGGAAAGATTGGGCAGGGGTGGCTGTAAATTGATCCTTATCATCTAAGCTGATACCTGCTTCGGTGGTGTTGGAAAAAACAAAGGTCAAATTTTCATTTTCAGCGAGTTTTAAGAAATGATCAAACTCCAGGTATGGGTTGATCATTTTATCGATACAGTCGATTAGTTGTCCCTCTCTGATGTTTTTCCCTTGGAGAAGGCCTTCGTGATACAGGTGGTATTTTCCTTTTTGTTTTTTTAGTTGTTCTATCATTCCGCCGGGCAGGGGTTGAATGATGTCCACTTTACCTGAAAAGCTGGTTTTTTTATTGAGGATTTGTATGCAATAATCTACAAATGCTCTGAGGAAATTTCCTTCACCAAATTGAATGCTGTCTGTTAAAATATTTCTCATTTTTTGTTGAAGGGCTATAATTGTGTTCTTTTCAAAGAATGTGAATTTACTAACTTTGTAAAAATAAAGACTTTATATTTTTTAAATTTTTAAAGATTTATAATT